>NZ_CP114285.2:0-301515 GCF_027111255.2 Flavobacterium flavigenum
TTAGATACTATTAAATTCCTTCCATCAATTTTTGAATCGCTGACTGATGACGAATTAGGAAAAAAAGTGGTAGCAGAAAATATAGAAAAGATCAAAATTTCCATAGGTAAAGCGGATTCTACAATTTTAGAAAACAAAGAACTACATATCACTGTAAGTCCGGGCTACAAATTTCCACATAAAGAAAAAGAAAGACTCAAAAAAGAAATTGAGAGTGTTTTGTAATTAATTTTTTTTTAATTCAATGCAAAAGGGGGGCATTTTGAAATTATTTTCAGAGTGTCCCTTTTTAATTTTTAATTATTTACAGATTAATCGACCAATCCATTTTCAACTGCATATTTTACCAGTCCGGCAGTATTTTTAGCATTTAATTTAGATAATAAGTTACGCCTGTGTGTATTAACCGTATTTAAACTTATAAAAGTTTTCTCTGCAATTTCAGCCGTATTGTATTCATGTGCAATTAAAATCAATATTTCTTTTTCGCGTGAACTCAATTCGACCAGGTTTGAAATTTGTTTTTCTATTTTTTGACTGTTATTGCGGTGCTGCTCTTCTACTTCTTTAGAAAAATAATTTTGGCCGGCAGCTACATTATAGATTGCTTTCAATAATTCAGACTTTTCTGCATTCTTAAGTAAATAACCATTTACACCAATTCTGATTAATCTAGAAATTATTTTGGCATTGCTATGTGTACTAACGATTATAATTTTAATAAAGGGATATTCTTTTTTTAAAATTTTGCTTAATTCAATTCCGTCCATTTCCGGCATACTGATATCAAGTATTACCATATCTGCGCTTTGAATTTTTAAAATATTCAAAACCTCAATACCATTCACTGCTTTGCCTATTATTTTAATTCCGGATTCATGTTCAATCAGGGATACAATTCCTTGTAAAAACATAGTGTGGTCATCAGCAATAATGAGTTTTAATTTTTCCATTGATATTATAGCTTGGGGTTATAATTTAGTCAGGTTATCGAGTTGTTTTTTTACATGAATTTCTTTTTTTGCTTCATTTTCTGTGTGAGTTGATGAAATAGGAATTTCAATATTAGCTATGGTGCCTCTTTTAACTTTTGAATCCATTATAAAAGTACCATTTAATTGGATTATTCGGTTTTCTAAATTCAGAATGCCAATTCCGGGTTTATAATTCTCCGGATTAAACCCAATACCGTTATCTTCAAATAAAATATTAAGTGTATTTTCGACAAGATTAAGCTGTAAATCTATCTTTGAGGCTTTTGCATGCTTAATTGTATTGGTCAAAAGTTCCTGTATTATTTTAAAAATTTCGATCTGTATTTCTTCATGTAAGGCGTCTATTTCCTTCTTAGGATATACTGTGAAATCGGTTTTAATAGTACTGGCTTCACCAATATTTTTAAAATAAGATTCTAAAACTTCACAAAATTTATGATGTGTAAATTTTTTCGGAATCAATGTATGCGATAAATTTCGAACATGATCATATGTTTCATCTAATAAGGCAGTAAGATTTTTTATTTTTGGCGAACTGGAAATTACTAGATGATTTAATTGAAGTTTTATTGCGGCTAAATTTCCACCAATACTGTCGTGCAATTCCTGAGAAATCCGTTGCCTTTCTTTGTCCTGACCGCTTATGGAGGCCTTAATTAATTTTAATTCCTGATCTTTTAGAATATTATTTATATTCTGAGTACTTATTTCAGCTTGTTGGGTATTTAATAAACGCTGCGTTTTAAGTCGTTTGTAATATTGAAGTAATAACCCAATGATAGGAATTAACACAATCAGAAAACCAAAAATAGTCAATAGCCTGGTTTCTTTTTCCTGCTTTATTTGTAATGATTTTAATTGTTGATCTTTTTTTAGTAAAGATATTTCGCTTAGTTTCTTTTGAGACGAATTCTGAAAAAACAATATTGTATTTTCGGTTATTTTTTGAGAAATTTCTTCCTGAAGGTTCATGTTCTCAATAGCTTCCTGCTGTTTTTCGAGTTTGAGCTTTTTAGTAGTGTTGTCAAATTGTAAAAGCCTGATTTCTTTTTCTCTTTGCGCAGTTTTGTATTTGATTTCCAGTTCATTGATTTCTTTGGTCTTCTGGATTTTATTTACAGAATCTTTTACTTTAGTAGATTTTGTCAGGTATTCAAAAGCACTTTTGTAGTCTTGTTCTAAAACTGCAATTTTTTTAAGCTCGTCATAAAAATTAACCTGATTGTCTAAATAACCAAAATCTATGGACTTTTGAAGTGCGTCATGAAAAATTAGTTTTGCCTCCTTGTAGTTTTTTAAATCAATATAGGTATCGCCGATATTGCCACGGGCAACTAAGCCAATCTGGTTCAGTTCATTTTTATCAGCAATGGAAATTACTTCATGGTACATTTTTAATGCATCAGTCGTTTTTTGCTGTAATTGATAATTCGTTCCAATACTGAGCGCTATCACTGCTTTTGCCTGCTGATTGCTGGTCTTTTCGCTGAGTTGTTTTCCTAGATTGTAATAATAATTACCCTTGTCATAATCCTTTGAATCTGAATATATATCCCCCAGATTAATATAACTTCCTAAGCGTATCTCATCATCTTTTTTATATTCTAAGCATTCTTTATAGGACTTCAAAGCATTGGTGTTATCTCCTAAAGCCTTGTAAATACTGGCTAACCCATGCAGGTGTGTATAATATAAATTGTTTTCTTTATATTTTTGGGATGTCTGAAGACCTTTCAGGTGCCATTTCTTGCTTACCTCAAATAAGCCTTTCTTTTTATAATTCTGCCCCATTAAATTATATCCCAGGGAAAGAAGTCTGTTCTTTAGCGAGTCGCTGCCAATTTTTGTGTGGAATTTTAATGCCTGATTTGTATAATAAATAGATGAATCTAATAGGGCTCTTTTATTATAATAGTAAGCTTGTAATAAAATAAGACTGGCTATATTAGATGGATATTTAGCTTTTTCTAAAAGAATCTTAGCGTTTTTAAGTGCTTTTTTTTCCTCTCCGCTATTATATAAATTGTAAGAAGCATTAACAGCTTTTTTTTCTTCAGCTTCAGGTGATTTTTTTAGATTCGAAAAAGATTTTTTATTATTTCCGTCAATTTGTGCACACAAACAGAATGGCAGCATAACAAAAATAAATAAAAAATGACATTTGAAACTGGTTATCATGCGATGAGGTTACGTAATAAAAAACTTATATTGTTGTTTTTCTGTTTATTAGGATTTAAAATTCATTATTTTTAAGGAGCTAAATTTAACACAAATGGATTTAAATCATCCTATTTTATGTAAAAAAATACGCCGAATTAGTTAAATAAAATCAGTGATCAATGTTGGTATTTAAGTAGTTTAATAGAACCAAAAAAAATTAAAATTATAGTAATTTTGTGATGAATTTTATAATATTAAAAATTAGAATGATATTAATTTTACTGTAATCAAAACATATACTTATCATGAAAAAACATTTATTTATAGCGACTTTTGTAATACTTTTAGTTTACTCATGTGCAACAAATCCTATTACTGGAAAAAAAGATTTAAACTTTGTTTCTAATAGTGAACTATTCCCATCTTCTTTCCAGCAGTATGATACTTTTCTTAAGGAGAATAAAGTAATTTCAGGAACAGCTGATGCAAAAAGAGTTGAAACTGTTGGTTATAAAATCAAAGCGGCAGCTGAAAAATATTTGACTTACTTAGGCCAGTCACAATATCTTAAAGATTACAGATGGGAGTATAAGCTGGTAGAAAATAAAGAGGTAAATGCTTGGTGTTTACCAGGAGGCAAAATTGTAGTTTATTCAGGTATTTTGCCAATTACACAAAATGAATCTGGGTTGGCTACCGTTATGGGGCATGAAGTTTCTCATGCTTTAGCAAATCACGGTGCACAAAGAATGAGTGCTGCACAATTACAGCAATTGGGAGCAGTAGGAGTAGCGGTTGCTACAGGAAGTCAAAGTGCAGAAAATCAGGCCATGTGGCAAAAATATTATGGATTAGGTTCAGAAGTAGGAGTGATGCTCCCTTTCAGCAGAAGTAATGAAAGTGAAGCAGACAAAATTGGATTAACTCTTATGGCAATAGCAGGTTACAATCCAGATGACTCTATAGCATTTTGGACCAGGATGTCTGCTAAATCCGGAGGTTCAGGAACTCCTGAATTTTTAAGTACGCACCCTTCAGATGCTACCAGAATTGCCAACCTTAAATCTTTAATTCCGCAGGCAAGGGAAACAGCTGCAAAAGTGGGGATTATTAGAATATAAATTCTTCCTGATCGTTATTGAAATCGTAAATAAGTTTTTGAGTCAGGATTTTATTTTGGATGTATTCCTCATAGCTCATGTTTTTGTCAAATAGTAAGACAATTTTGGGTTTTACAGCGTAATCCATTCTATTAATAAAATTTAAAATTTCAGACTTCGGAATAGCATTATTGTCAATTGAAACCATATTGTTCATTTTTCTAAAGCGAAGAATGACTTTATCATTTTCAGTTGACTTTTCTGTTTTATAATATACTTTAGTGAAAGGCAAAAAAGCTAAATTCTTTCCAACAGAATCGGCGTAGGAATAATAATTCTGCGCCTTTTCATTTTTATGGGCACTGTCTGAACGTTTCTTTTCCTGAAGTTTTATAACTTCAGGAATTACTAATTTTAATGGCAGACGTTTATCAATATTGAAAATCCAATTGGTTGAAATAATACTGTTTTTTCGGTTCACTTCAGCGATTGTATCTTTACCTTCGGTTTTAAAGAAAATATAAATTGGTGAGTGGTCCTGTACATCTGTTACAATCGAAATATTTGATTTTGGTAATAAGACGTCTTTTTTTTCTTCACATGAAAAAAGAACAAAAACAAAAAGTATAATAAAGTATTTCATTTTTTTATAAATTCATTTTATTAAACAACTTCACACATTCAACAGCTTCTTTAACATCATGAACACGAAGGATTTTTGCACCTTTTGTTAAAGCAATCGTATTTAGAAATGTTGTTCCGTTTAAAGCTTCCTGCGGAGTAATATCCAAGGTTTTATAAATCATTGATTTTCTTGAAACACCTGCTAAAACCGGTAATTCTAAAAGATTAAAGAGTTCAATTTTTTGCAGCACTTCATAATTTTGGTCTGTTGTTTTAGCAAAACCAAACCCAGGGTCCAGAATCAGGTCATTGATACCCAGACTTCTTGCTTTAGATACTTTTTCAGAGAAATAAAACAGCATTTCTTTTACAATATCATCGTATTGTGTCAGGTTTTGCATCGTCTGCGGGTTTCCACGCATGTGCATCATAATGTAAGGAACGTTGAAGTGCGCAATTACATCAAACATTTTACTATCTAATTCTCCTGCCGAAATATCGTTTATAATGGCCGCACCATTTTCTATACTTGCTTTTGCCACTTCTGCTCTAAAAGTATCTATTGATAATAATGTTTCAGGAAAGTGTTTTAGTATCAGTTTTATAGCAGGTGCAATTCGTTCAATTTCTTCTTGTTCAGAAACGAATTCAGCACTTGGTTTACTTGAATAAGCGCCAATATCAATAAAATCAGCTCCTTCAGTTAACATTTTTTCGACTTGTGAAATAATGGCTGACTCGTTTTTATATTTTCCGCCGTCAAAAAAAGAATTTGGAGTTACATTCAAAATTCCCATTACTTTCGGAATCGACAAATCAATCAAACGGCCTTTACAGTTAATAAACATTTTGTTTAAGTTTTATTTTTTAGGCTTGAAGCCTCAGTTTGCGGGATTAACAATTTGTTTGGAAAAAACTTGAAACAAAGAAAACCTTAAACTTGAAACTATTTAATTTAATCCTTATTTTTGAACAAATTTTAGCAAATATACACCAATAAATGAAGAATACTTCTCAAGAGTTTGATAATGTCATTGCGATTTGCCGTACGTTATTTATTAATAAAATGAAAGATTATGGGAGTGCATGGCGTATTTTAAGACTGCCATCATTAACAGATCAGATTTTTATAAAAGCGCAAAGAATCAGGAGTTTGCAGGAAAATGAAATCCGAAAAATTGATGAAGATGAAAAAGGGGAATTTATAGGAATTATAAATTACTCTATTATGGCACTGATTCAGTTAGAATTAGGTGTTGTTGAGCAGCCTGATCTTGATGTTGAAAAAGCAACTGAGTTGTATGATGCTAAAGTTAAACTGACTAAAGATTTAATGGAAGCCAAAAATCATGATTATGGTGAGGCCTGGCGTGAAATGCGCATCAGTTCATTAACCGATTTGATTCTTCAGAAACTGCTTCGTGTAAAACAAATTGAAGACAATAAAGGGGCAACATTAGTTTCTGAAGGCATTGATGCCAATTATCAGGACATGATTAATTATGCTGTCTTTGCCTTAATTCTAAATCCTATCAATAAATAAAATTCCAAAAATTTAAAAATTCTAAATCCAATTTTAAAACTGGAATTTGGAGTTTGAAAATGGGATTTTAAAATTTAATATTTTTATGAAAAACATCATTACCCAATTCTCCCGAATATTTGTCGGCGTACTTTTTATCATTTCCGGATTAATTAAACTGAATGACCCGGTTGGTTTCTCTTATAAATTAACCGAATATTTTAGTGAACCGGTTTTTAATATGCCTTTTTTAGCTCCTTTTGCATTAGGATTAGCGATCTTCTTAGTGATTTTAGAGGTAGTTTTAGGCGTAATGCTGTTGGTTGGATATAAAACAAAAACGACAATTTGGAGCTTATTGGTTTTAATAGTTTTCTTTACCTTTTTGACTTTTTATTCTGCTTATTTTGATGTAGTAAAAGATTGTGGTTGTTTTGGTGACGCATTGCATTTGACACCTTGGGAATCGTTCACAAAAGATGTCGTTTTATTATTTTTTATTCTGATTTTATTTTTTAATCAGAAATTAATTAAACCATTATTTTCAACACAGCAAACTAATTTTGCAGTTTACTTAAGTGTTGTTTTATGTGCTTTTATGGCAGTGTGGGTTTTAAATCATAATCCAATCAAAGATTTTCGTCCTTATAAGGTAGGAACCAATATCGAAAAAGGAATGGAGATCCCGGAAGGCGCCCCGAAATCTGTAGTTGAAATGATTTTTATCTATAAAGTAAATGGTGTTGATAAGGAATTTACCGAAAAAGATTTAATGAATATTCCTGAAGGAGCGACTTTTGTTGACCGAAAAGATAAGGTAATTACGGAAGGGTACGTGCCGCCAATTCATGATTTTACAATGACTAAAGATGGGTCAGATTATAAAGAAGAGTTACTAAAAGAACCAAAATTACTAATGTTTGTAACATATGATTTGGCTTTATCAAGTCCTGACGGTATGAAACAGCTAGAAACGCTAAATACTCAGGCAAAAGCAAAAGGGTATAAAGTAATTGGTATGACCGCTTCAAATGACGAAATGATTGCAAAAACTAAAAAGCAATACGTCTTAAACATTGATTTCTATTTTTGTGATGCCACTGCTTTAAAAACAATAGAAAGAGCCAATCCAAGCATTGTGGTAGTTCAAAATGGTACTATTGTTCAAAAAGTGCATTATAATGATATTGACGCATTAAAGTTATAATGAAGAAAGTGAATTTATGCTCATAAATGTTTCATAATTAAATTGTTATTGGAATTTCTTTTTTTGTAATTTTGTTCGGATTACAAAATATAGGCAGGTTTTAAGTTATATTTTAAAATTTTTATGTTTCATAATTATAATTTTATCTCCATATTTTCGTTCTGATAAAGACTAGCTCTTAACATACATGTTGAAAAAAAATATTTTGTTTTTTTTGTTTGTGAATTTTTCTCTGTCTTATGGACAAATTGGTGGGCGATATGCCTATCAGTTTTTAAATTTGACAAATTCACCAAGGCAGGCGGCGTTAGGAGGAAAATCGATTACAATTTACGACGAGGATGTTAATCAGGTTATGTTTAATCCGGCAACTTTAAATGCAGATATGGACAATCATCTGGCAATGAATTACGGCAATTATTATGGGGAAGCTTCTTATGGAACAGCTTCTTATGCCTATACTTACGACAGACATTTGCAGACATTTTACGCCGGAATCAGCTATATAAATTACGGTACTTTTGAAGGATATGATGAAAATGGTCAGGCTACTTCAGATTTTACCGGAAGTGAGGGAGCTCTTTCGGTAGGTTATGCATACAATATTCCCTATACAGACATACATATTGGTGCAAACGCAAAATTGATAACATCTAGTTTAGAAAGTTACAATTCCGTTGGTGGTGCGTTAGATTTAGGTTTTTTGTTCATTGATGAAAGAAATGATGTAAACTGGGCATTGGCAATACGAAATATAGGAACACAGTTTACTACTTATTCCGGAATAAAAGAAAAATTACCGCTGGAAATTATTGCGGGTGTTTCGCAAGAATTGGATCACGTTCCTATCAGATGGCATTTATCGTTAGAAAATTTACAGCAATGGAATATTTCTTTTTCGAACCCTGTACGTGGACAAGGTAATATTGATGGTTCATCTGAGCCGGAGAAAGTCTCATTTGTAAATAATGCTTTGAGACATGTGGTTTTTGGAGTAGAACTTTTTCCTAAAAAAGCATTCAATATTCGATTAGGTTATAATTTCAGAAGAGGTGAAGAATTAAGAATTGAAGAACAGCGTAATTTTTCAGGAGTTTCATTAGGTTTTGGATTAAAAATGAATAGGTTAAAATTTAATTATTCATATTCTAAATATACATTAGCAGCAAATACAAGTCTTTTTGGTTTAAATATTAATCTTCAATAATGATTTTAAATGAGAATATTTAATTTGATTTTAGTTTTAATAGTATCAGGTGCTTTTATCAGTTCAAAACCTTACTTTAAAGATGTACCGAATAGCCTCGAAATAGAAAGAATTAATTTTAGAATTGATGAAATGAAATCAATGCTGAAAGTTAATTCTAAATACAATTCTAAAATTGCTTTTTTTGTTGATATGAGAATCCCATCCGGGAAAAATCGTTTTTTTGTTTATGATCTTCAAAATAATAAAATAATAGATCAGGGACTTGTAGCTCATGGATGTGGTTCTGAAACTGGAATAAAAGGAGACTTGAAGTTTAGCAATGCACCTAATTCAAACTGTACTTCATTAGGAAGATATGCTATTGGAAGTAATTACAATGGAATGTTCGGAAAAGCATATCGATTATCGGGACTGGATGAAACAAATAGTAATGCGTACAAAAGAGCGATTGTGTTACATCATTATTCGGCTGTTCCATACGAAGAACAGGATCACTACATCAGCCGTAGTCATGGTTGCCCAATGGTGAATGAACAGTTTTTCAAAAGAATTGAAAAAATTATTGATTCTTCAAAATCAAACATCCTTTTAGATATTTATTATTAATACATAATAAAATTATTTTAACTAAAATTACCAACTTGAGAAATATTACTATTGCTATTGATGGCTTTTCATCAACCGGAAAAAGCACTTTAGCAAAACAATTGGCCAGTAAACTTGCTTATGTTTATGTTGATACCGGAGCAATGTATCGTGCAGTTGCTCTTTATGCAATGAATAACAATTTTATTAAGGCTGATTTTTTTGACAAGCAAGCTTTAATTGATTCACTTCCTAAAATTCAATTAGAGTTTAAATATAATGCTGATTTAGGCTTTGCCGAAATGTACCTGAACGGTGAAAATGTCGAAAAACAAATTCGTACCATTGAAGTCTCCAGTTTTGTTAGTAAAGTTGCTGAAGTTTCTGAAGTTCGTTCAAAATTAGTTGAGCAGCAACAGGAAATGGGAACCAACAAGGCTATTGTAATGGATGGAAGAGATATTGGAACAGTAGTTTTTCCAACAGCAGAACTTAAAATATTCATGACAGCCAGCGCTGAAACCCGTGCACAAAGACGTTTTAACGAATTGCAGCAAAAGGGCGATAATGTTTCTTATGAAGAGGTTTTGAAAAACGTTGTCGAGAGAGATTACATAGATACGCACCGTGAAGATTCTCCTTTAATAATTGCTGACGATGCGATAGAAATTGATAATTCCTTTTTAAGTAAAGAAGAACAATTTGCGGCTGTTTTAGAGTTGGTAGACGAAGTTGTTAAAACTGTTTAATTCTTTGTAGATTTCATTTTTAATGGTAGTTTTACCGCTTCATTTATTTATTAGACAAATACTACTATGGATATAAAGCTGAGACTTACAATCATGAATTTTTTCCAGTTTTTTGTATGGGGGATATGGTTGATTTCGTTAGGAGGTTATATGGGACAGGTCTTTGGTCCTTTAGAAGGAAGTAGTATTGGGTTATCAATTGGAAGAACATATGGCTCAATGGGCTGGGCGAGTTTATTTATGCCAGCTCTGCTTGGTATCATTGCAGATAAATACCTAAGCGCACAAAAAGTATTAGGAATTTCACACATTATTGCTGGCATTGCAATATATTTTGCTACCAGAGCAACTAATTCCACAGAGATGTACTGGATTATTTTTGCAACGAGCTGTTTTTATATGCCAACGATTGCATTAAATAATTCAGTAAGTTATGCTGTGCTAAATAAGTTTAGTTTTGATGTTCAAAAAACGTTTACTCCAATCCGGGTTTGGGGAACAGTTGGTTTTATAATTGCCATGTGGGTAACGGATCTCACTGATTGGAAATCAAACACACTTCAGTTTGTTTTTGCTTCAGTATCAATGATTATTACAGGGCTTTTTTGTTTTACTTTGCCCGATGTGCCTGCTGAAAACAAAAACAGCAATCAGTCACTGACCAGTAAATTTGGTTTAGACAGTTTTGTGCTTTTTAAACAGAAGAAAATGGCCATATTCTTTGTTTTTGCAATGTTGTTAGGTGCAGCCCTACAAATCACCAATATGTTTGGTGATACATTTATAAGGGATTTTGGTTCTAATCCTGAATATCAGGGGACTTTTGGGGTTGAACATTCTGTTTTTATTATTTCGTTATCCCAAATTTCAGAGACTCTTTTTATCCTGACCATTCCGTTTTTCTTAAAACGATTTGGAATTAAGCAAGTTATGATTTTTAGTATGATTGCGTGGGTATTACGTTTTGCTTTATTTGGAATAGGAAATCCCGGCTCCGGAGTTATTTTCCTGATATTATCGATGATAGTATATGGTATGGCATTTGACTTTTTCAATATTTCGGGCTCATTATTTGTGGAAAAACAAACAAACAGTAAAATCAGGTCAAGTGCCCAGGGTTTATTTATGTTAATGACAAATGGTGTAGGTGCCATAATTGGAGGTGAAATGGCAGGACGTACAGTAAGTTATTTTACTATTGCTAATAAAATTCAATGGCCAAGTGTCTGGTTTTCATTTGCTGCTTATGCATTTGTAATTGCAATAGCTTTTGCGATTTTATTTAAATACAAACATGATCCAAAAGAGCTGGAAAATTTAGAACATTAATTAGAAAGAAATATATAAACAAACAATCCCACTTATTTAGGTGGGATTATTTGTTTATAATTTAAAATAAGATTTTTATGCCTCTTGGAATTTTTTAAGTGAAAGCAGCGCCTGTTCTCTTACCTTATTTTGGAAAAATCCTGTCCAGCCTAATAAATATCCGGTAATTCCGAAAGCTTGTTTCGACCATTTCCATACATCAAAATTATCGGTATGTTTGATAATTAATCCATCCTGAAAAAGAAATTCAGCAGAAACCTGATTAACTACCTTTCGATTTGTCTTACTAAATTTATAAGTGGCAACCCATCGGGCAGATCCGGAAAATTCATCTGCTTTTATATTTGAAAATTCGATTTTAATATCTCCTTTACTTTTTAAAAGCAACATTTTCCACATTTTAGACACCTGTTCTTCTTTTAGAAGACCAAAGGCTGGATCGATAAAATGTACATTAGGATGATAACATTCACTCATCGTTTTAGCATCTGCATTTGCAAACGCAGTATAAAATTTAGCAATTAAGTTCTCGTTAGGATTCATTATAACAAAATTAGACTATAAAAGTAAGATTTTTTTTGGTTTAATAACTTATAAAAGACTAATTGCTACAGCGGTGTCAAAAGTTTTTTTCGATTTGTCAAAAGCAGTCGAAAAATAATTTTTTCTGTTCACTGCTGTAAAATAACCTGTCTGATTTCCAAAAGTGTCAGCGTTGCCGGTAAGTATAAATCTGATGGCATAAATATCCGTTTTTTTTAATTTCAAAAATTCTGCCGGAGTAAAATAATAATAAGAAGTTGTTTTTCCTTCTTCACTCTGTTTAACATTTTTATCCACACATGCAATGACATCAGCATTGACTAAATCAACATATACGCCTCCTGAAATTTTGGTTTTATCATTTCCTGTTGCGATAGTTAATTTTAGAATTCCGCCTTTATCAGTTTTGGCTATCTGTACTTCGATTTCTCCTGTGAGAATATATTTTTCACAAATAAAAGTATAACTTTCAGTTGCAGGAAAGGGTTTTGAACCTTTTACACTTATGGTTTGCTGTGCATTCGTAAAAAATGAAATCAAAAGAAACGAAATGAAGGATAATTTTAAAGTCATAAGTGTATCTAGTTATTTAATTAACGTTAGTATCAAATTTTTCATCCCAGTCCATTGATTTTATAGCAGAAATTAAATTTTCTTCGTTTACAAAAACACGGAGTTCTTTATTGGCGACCTTTTTTGTGTACAAAGCGTGATATCGATAGATGGTTTCGTTTTTAGATTTATAAACGCCTTCTAATTTCAAATCAATAAAGCTTCCGTAGTATTGTCGAAATCTTAAACAAGTCTTGGTTAAACGTTCTTCAGTTGTGTTCTCCATAACTGATTTTGTTACTTCTGTTTCATTAAAGGGTTTGAACTTTGATGTATTGCATGTTTCAAGTACCCTTTTTCCTAGTGAATAGGCCTTGTTTTGCTGACCTGAACTTATTTCGGTTTCTAAAACTTTTTTAATTTTTAGGTCTTCAGTATTTCTGCTTACTGTTTTAGATTTGCAGCCCATTAATAGCAGCAAACATATAATCAATCCTGCTTTCTTCATAACTATTTATATTATTTTTAATAAAAAATTGGGATCGGGGCAGTTTTCTATATAAAAATTTAAATCATTTTTGTTGCAGACACCAGGATAATCGCCCCAATAATCTTCTATGTTTTTAATAATTTGGAAATGTAAATGCGGAGCGTAATCTCCGTTTACTTCTGAATTTCCAATGTTTGCCAGATGTTCTCCTTTTTTTAAAAAATCCCCAACACTAATCCCTTGTAAACTTTCT
This sequence comes from Flavobacterium flavigenum, assembly GCF_027111255.2. NCBI lineage: Bacteria > Pseudomonadati > Bacteroidota > Flavobacteriia > Flavobacteriales > Flavobacteriaceae > Flavobacterium > Flavobacterium flavigenum. The sequence goes on from NZ_CP114285.2 coordinate 13,320, forward strand.
AACGATAAATGTCCGTATAAAGTATAAAATTTTTGATTTTCAATTTCGTGTTCCAGAATTATGGTCGGACCATAATCACCTAATCCAATATTGTTTTTAAAACTATGTATTCTTCCATCCAGAGCTGCTAAAACGGGGGTTCCTGCCTTTATCCAAAAATCAATACCAAGATGAATATTGCGTTCCGGAATCATATCGTTTTTAAAAATGGAACTTCGTTTATACAAATTTCTTTTTTCAATGTAACCGCCGAAGGCTACTTCTGCATTATTTTTTTTTAAATAATCATTAATGTATTTTTCAAAATCATCTGAATTCCCCGGTTTTTTTTCGGTTAAATCCAGGTTATTTAGAGATAAGTCTAAAGTTACATATTTTGAATAATTAATACTAGAGTCAATAATCTTAACAGGTGAGATGTTTTTTAATACGGAGCTAAGAGAGTTCATAATAGACTAAGCAACTTTTTCAATTATAATTAATTCGTTGTGCTGCTCTACACGAGGCAGCATTTTAGTAGAATATAATTCAGCGTTAATTTCTGAAATGTATTTGCGATTTCTAATGTTATGTTTTTCATCTAGTATCATAGTATTAAAAAGGACAAATCCCTGTTTTTTTAATAGAGATAAAACCCTTTCGCTAAAAAAACGCTCAAATAAAAAGTTAGGCATATTAGTATCTTCAAAAACATCAATAATAATTAGGTCGTATTGGTTTTTAGTTTTTAATACAAATTCAAAAGCATCATCAATAATGATTTCTAATTGCTCAATTTGAGAAAGATTAAAGTATTCATTAGCAATCTGAATCATATCTGAATCAATTTCCACTCCTGTTATTTTACCTTTAAATTGAATTTCATCAATCAGGGTTTTTATAACACTTCCGCCGGCAACTCCTAAAACCAAGATGTGATTCATTTCCTGAATGGTTTTAAAGCCAATATTCCTTAAGCCATATCTTAATATTCGCTGTAAACTACCGTAAGAATAATTGGTGTTTTCCGAATCCAAAACCAATTCACCATTTGCCCATGTTACCTCAATCATTTTACTACGGGATGATTTTTTTTGGAATATTTTAATTGGTATTAAATAACTAAATACTTTTCGAATCATTTTTTGCACTTTTACCAAATTTACCATTAATTTTTTTTATTCTGTACCTGATATGTAAATTTTGATGAAGAGATAATGGTGTAAATTTCCTTTTTTAGATCTAATGAGCTGGAAAATAATTGGATTGAAATGCTGAAATAAATTATTATTTGTATTTTAGGAATTTCAGAAATATAGTAGGTGAGCCGTTGGATTTTCGTAAGGCTTAATAAAGATTACACTATTGCGTTTGTTTTGGATGGGAAGATTTTTTATTATCAATGCTGCTGAAGAAATGACGTAAGTAAATGCATTTAACTTTTTTACTTAGCTGAATACGTTTTAAATGTTCCGTTTTTATAGAAAAGCACGATTTTTTCAATTTCTTTATCTTCAAAATTCAAATTCAGATTTTGGATTGCTAAAGAACTTTATTTTATGATGCGATACTTTTGCTTCAGATTCCTTTTTTTAAACCGTAAAAACTGTTTACAGTATTAAATTGTCAAAAAAATAATTGATTTACAATTGTTAAAATAAAGATATTTACTTTTGTAAACTAATTAATAAGCACCATGAATTTAGAAGAATTATTTAATCAAAACAAAGAAGCGTCAATAGAAGGTCGCTATCTGACATTAGAACATATTCAGCCAATATTAGAAAGAATAAATACAAACAATCAGGTTAAGATTGTTGGCAAATCAGTTTTGGGTAAACCTATATATACTTATCAAATTGGTACAGGAAAAACCAGGATTTATCTTTGGTCGCAAATGCATGGAAATGAAAGTACAACTACTAAAGCATTGTTTGACTTTATTAATGTTTTGAATAATGGCTCAGAGTTTGCACAAAATATGCTCTCAGCTTTTACTTTTTGCTGTATACCAATATTAAATCCTGACGGAGCAGAATTGTATACTCGTGCCAATGCTAATGAAATTGACCTAAACAGGGATTCTCAAAACCTAACTCAGCCTGAAAGTAGGATTTTGCGTGAGGTTTTTGAAACTTTTAATCCTCATTTTTGTTTTAATCTTCATGATCAGCGTACTATTTTTGGAGCTGGTACAACTGGTAAACCGGCTACCGTATCGTTTTTGGCTCCTTCTTATAATGAGGAAAGGGAAATAAACGAGAATAGGTTAAAGGCAATTAATTTAATTGCTGTGATTAATGATGAGCTGCAAAAATATATACCCGGGCAGGTAGGACGTTTTGATGATTCATTCAATATAAATTGTATAGGGGATACTTTTCAATATTTAGGGGTTCCAACAATTTTATTTGAAGCAGGTCATTTTCAAAATGATTATTCAAGAGAGGTTACCAGAAAGTTTATATTCTTTTCGCTTATTACCAGTTTTAAAGCACTTTTCGAAAACGTTATAGTTAATAACAGGATTAATGATTATTTGAATATTTCACAAAATAATGTGGTTTTTTATGATTTTATGTATAAAAATGTCAAAATAAATTATGATGGTATCGAAATTATTACGAATTTTGTCGCACAATACAAAGAAGAATTGATTGACGGCAAGATTCAGTTTAATGCTTATGTAGTTGAAGTAGGGGAGTTAGAAAATTTCTTTGGACATTATGTATATGATGCAAAAGGTGCTGCATATTCAGATGATTTTACCAATTTTCCGAAACCAGATCAAAAAGCAGACTTTTATTTAAATAAAAACGTTAAATTTGTTAACGGACTGATAAAAAGTTAAATTTTATGTGAATTTGTTGTTTTTTATATATATTTTTATACTTTGTAATACAAATTAGTAATATTAATTAAAGAATTATGAGTAAATTCCGTTTAGATGAAGTAGATCACCAGATTTTAGATATGTTAATAGACAACACGAGAGTTCCGTTTACTGACATTGCAAAAAAATTGTTGATTTCGGCAGGAACTGTACATGTCAGAGTAAAAAAGATGGAAGATGCCGGAATTATAATGGGATCTTCATTAGCCTTAGATTATGATAAACTAGGGTATTCATTTATTGCTTATGTAGGTGTGTTTCTTAACAATACATCTCAAACAAAATTTGTATTAGAGCGAATTAATCAAATTCCATTTGTGACTGTAGCTTCTGTAACTACAGGGAAATTTAATATTTTCTGTAAAATCAGAGCTAAGGATACTAAGCATGCTAAAGAAGTTATTTTCATGATTGATGATATCGAAGGAGTTTACAGAACTGAAACAATGATTTCATTAGAAGAAAGTATTAATGACAAGAAGCGTTTGATGCACACTATTTTTAAAAATATGTAATATTTTTTCTTGAATGCTATATTAATAAATATAACCTCAAGTTTTTCTTGGGGTTTTTTTATGACTAAATAACCAACAACTATAATAAGGATTATGTACACGTTACCAAAAATAGAACGTTTCAATCAGGATGTTCTTTCTAAATATCACATTTATAATAGTGTTTTTATAACATTACCCTTCGATTCGATTGATAATACCGGAGTTTTACTTCCATTGTTTACAGAAACATGCGAAACAGGTTTTAAAAAGCAGGAAACTCCGAAAGAAATTTTCGATTTTTTTTCAAATAAATTTTTGAATAACGCTTCTGAGACAGAAAAGATTGATTTAATGTTTCGTTTTATTCAGTATATCGAACGTCAAATAGTATTGTTTGATGCTATTGAAGACGCCGCTTTTCCTGTTGTAAATAATATGGAAGGACGGGGTTCTCTTCGTGATATTAAAGAAAAGTCAGATGCAAAGGAAAAAGATGACGCATTAATCGATTTTCTTGAAAATTTCAATGTCAGAACTGTTTTAACAGCGCATCCAACACAGTTTTATCCGGGACCGGTTCTTGGGATTATAAATGATTTGACTGAAGCAATCAGACAAAATGATTTATTAAAAATCAAACAACTGTTGGCGCAGTTAGGAAAGACTCCTTTTATCCAAAATGAAAAACCAAATCCGTATGATGAAGCAGTAAGTTTGATTTGGTATTTGGAAAATGTATTCTACGATACAGCAGGTGAAATAGTGCATTATCTGCAAAAAAATATTCTTCAGGGAGATGCTATTCAAAATCAATTAATAAAACTTGGTTTCTGGCCAGGAGGAGATCGTGATGGTAATCCATTTGTGACCACCGATATCACATTGAAAGTTGCTGAGCGTCTGCGCACTTCAATTTTGAAATGTTACTATGTTGAAATGCGTAACTTAAAAAGAAAGTTAACTTTCTCAGGTGTAGATACTTTGGTTGCAGAACTTGAATATAAACTTTATAGATCTGTTTTTTATTCTAAAGGTGAAATTTATATCACTTTAGAAGAGTTGCTGACTCAGTTAAATAAAATCAGAGCCATAATTATCGAAAAACATCAGTCTTTATATTTAGATGAATTAGAGGCTTTATTGGTTAAAATTAATTTGTTTGGTTTTCATTTTGCGACTTTAGATATACGTCAGAACAGTAAAATTCACAATGCTGTTTTTCATGATATCGTAAATTATTACTTAAATTCAGATTCAAAAATATTCCCGGAAAATTATTTCGACTTGTCTGAAGATGAAAAATTAATTGTCTTATCAAAAGTAAAAGGAGATCTAAATCCGGCTGATTTTGAAAACGATATTACCAGACTAACTTTAGAATCTGTTCAGGCTATTAAAACGATTCAGGAGAACAATGGTGAATTTGGGGCAAATCGTTACATCATAAGTAATAATGAAAGTGCATTGAATGTAATGGAAACTTTTGCTATGATTCGCTTAAACAACTGGGGAAATCCAACTGTCGATATTATTCCGCTTTTTGAATCGGTTGATGATTTACAAAATGCACATTCAATAATGGAGCAGTTGTATACAAATCCGGAATATGCAGCGCATTTAAAATCCCGTGGTAATAAGCAGACTATAATGCTTGGTTTCTCAGACGGAACAAAGGATGGTGGGTATTTAATGGCAAACTGGAGTATTTATCAGGCAAAAATTGAACTTACACAAATATCCAGACAATACGGCATTCAGGCTATATTTTTTGACGGACGTGGAGGGCCTCCTGCACGTGGAGGTGGTAAAACACATAAATTCTATGCATCGCTAGGACCTAAAATCGAGAACAACGAAATTCAGATTACGGTTCAGGGACAAACGATTAGTTCTAATTTTGGAACTTTAGATTCCTGCCGTTACAATATCGAAAATTTATTGAGTGCCGGAGTAACAAATCAGGTTTTTGGTAAAGATAAAAATGAACTGAGTGCTGATGAAACTGCAATTTTGACTCAATTGGCTGGTTTAGGATATGAAAAATATTTAAGTTTTAAAAATCACCCTAAATTTATTCCGTATTTAGAAAAGATGAGTACTTTAAAATACTATTCTAAAACTAATATTGGAAGCCGTCCATCGAAAAGAAGTAAGTCGGAACAATTGGATTTTGCTGATTTAAGAGCAATTCCTTTTGTGGGTTCCTGGAGTCAATTGAAGCAAAATGTACCTGGTTTCTTTGGAGTAGGTACTGCTTTAAAGCATTTTGAAGACACTAACCAGTGGGATAAAGTAAATGATTTGTATCACAATTCATTATTTTTTAAAACACTTTTGGAGAATAGTATGATGTCATTGGCAAAATCATTTTTACCATTGACTGCTTATATGAAAAAAGACCCGGAATTCGGCGAATTCTGGCAGATTATTTATGATGAGTTCAAAGAAACAGAACGTCTTTTACTTAAAATAGCAGGTCATAAAACACTTATGGAAAATTATCCTGATGGTAAAGCGTCAATTCAAATAAGAGAACGTATTGTATTGCCTTTGTTAACAATACAGCAATATGCGCTGTTGAGAATTAATGAGTTGAATAAAGAAAAGGCAGTAGATCAGGATTTGATAAAAGTATATGAGAAAATCGTAACGCGCTCTCTTTTTGGAAATACAAATGCAAGTAGAAATTCGGCTTAAATTAATTGATGTATGTTAGCTTCAGGTTTATCAACAAATGAATATTCTGTTTTTAATGCAACTTATATAAAAGCTGCTAATGATAAAACATTATTAGATGGTTTAAGAGAAGGGCTGCCACAGCTGCTTAACTTTATAGGAAATGTTCCGGCTGATAAATTAGAATATCGTTATGCGGAAGGGAAATGGACAATAAAGGATATTGTTCTTCATATGATTGATACAGAGCGTATTTTTGCTTATCGGGCTTTAAGAATCAGCAGAGGGGATAAAACTCCTTTGCCGGGTTTTGAAGAAAATGATTATGTTCCGTTTGCGTTTGCTAATTCCCGTTCAATAGAGAGTTTATTGGCTGAATATGAAAGTGCAAGAAAAGCAACAATTAGTTTTTTTGAAAGTCTGAATGAAGATCAGCTTTTATTTATGGGGACGGCTTCGAATACGGCAATTTCTGTAAGGGCAATAGGTTTTATTATTACAGGCCATCAGAATCATCACCTAAGAGTGATTTCAGAAAGGTACCTATAATTTAATTTAAAGCACGTTTTGTAACATATGCGCGATAACCAATAATTGCTAATTGCCATTTTTTAGCTTTGGCTAAATCTAAACCTTGTTTTGTAAAACTAGGCAGAAGAAGTTTGTTTATTTTTGCTAATATTTTAAACATAATTATTTAATTTTTTCAAAGATATAAAAAAGACTTTGCTAATAGCAAAGTCTTTTTTGTGTTTTTAGTTAAGTTGATTTTATGATTTTTGACTTTCTTTCTCCATTTTTTTCATTTCTTTTTCGTGAAGTTTCATGTTTTTCTCGAATACCTTCATGTTATTTTCAAATTGCTTCATATTTATTTCGTACTCCTTCGAATCTTTACCATATTTTATTTGAATATCTTCGGTAAATTTCTCCATGTCAGCGTAGAATTTTTCCATTGCGATTTCATATTTTTCCATTTCCTTTTCAAAAATAGCTTCACGTTTAGACATGATTTCTTCGATTTGTTTCTCATAAGCGGACATGTCTGGCTCAAAAGCTTCCATTTTTCTTTCAAATTCAGCCATTTCCTTTTCAAACTTACTCATAGCTACTTTGTCCTTTGGATTTGTAGGTGGAACAGGAGGTTTTGGCATTTTTGACATATCTGATGCCGGAGCTTGTGGCATTGATCCCGTTGGAAATGAAGGTGGAGTAGGTGGGGCAGGTGGTGTTATGGTCGTTATTGTACTTATTTTGGTACTGCTTTTTTCATCCAAAATAAGATTGTCACCAACAACTATTGGTTTGTCCATACCGCCATCCGTAATGACATTGATTTTTTTAGATCCTTTTTCTGTTGTAACAACAATTCCACAGCTTTTAATTGGTTCGTTGCCTTCAATCTGAATGGTTTGGTCTTCACCAGTTCCTTTTTGAATATCAACTTTAATAGCAGTTAATTCATTTTTTGTATTCCTTTTAACATCAGATATCACAACATCTACATCATGATTTTCTTTCAGTTGTTCAGTAAATTCTTTTAATTCCTGATCGGTTGTATTTTTTTTAATTTTATAAATATGAACAGAATTTGGTTTTTTAGAAATTTCCTGGGTTTCCTTTTTCTCTTGTGCAATGGTTTTAATTTGAAATAAAAACACAAAAGCTACCAGAGCTGGCAGTATTGCATAATACTTCCATGAATTCCTTTTTTTTGATTGATTTTTGTTTAACATGACAATTCGTTTTTTGATTAATGATTGATAAAAATGATTGGTGATCGCAACACAGCTTTCGTGTGTTGTTATTTTTAAAAGTGTATATTGATACGCTTTTTTGTCTGATATTTTTTTGGCAGCTTCGTTATCGGCAATAAATTCGAGGTTTTGTAAAATGGCTTTTTTGTATAACCAAATGACAGGGTTGAACCAAAACAATACACAAAACACTCGTGAAACTAATACATCAATAGTGTGATTTTGATCGCTGTGTACTTTTTCATGCTCAATTATATTTTCTAATTCTGCTTCTGTATACATTGATGAGTTGTATACGATGTAATCAAAATAAGAGAACGGAGCAATATTTTCAGATATATCAACAAATTTAAAATCAGCCTGCTGTTGTATTTTTTTTCCCTTTAAGACCGAATTTAAACTATAGAAATCAGCAGCAAATTTTATTATGAGTGCTACAAAACCAATGCAGTAAACAAAAAGAAATATGTAATCCCAATTAATTTCAAATGATTCTTGTGGAATAGTTTGGGGGATAAAACTTTGTGGATAATCAACTGTTGAAACAGGAATAGGATCAATCCATACAATTTTTCTATAAACTAAAAGAGGGAGAATTAGTGAAGTGGGTAATCCAGTCATTAAAAACCATCTGTTGCTGTTAAAAAAAGTTTCTTTGCGTAATAAGAAATAATAGGCAAAATAAAACAATAAAATCAACCCGGATGATTTTGCGATATAAATGAAAAATGCTTCCATAAAATAATTATTTTTCTTCTTCTTTTGGATTTTCAATCATAGCTAAGATTTCACGTAATTCGGTAGCAGATATTTTTTCTTCTTTGGCAAAAAACGAAACCATATTTTTATAAGAACTGTTGAAATAATTATCAATTGCAGTTTTCATGTATTTTTTGCTGTATGCTTCAAGGCTTATCACAGGATAATATTGATGCGTATTTCCAAAGGCATTGTGCCCGACAAAACCTTTTTCTTCCAGGTTTCGAATAATTGTTGAAAGTGTGTTATAATGAGGCTGATCTTCGGTGATTTCTGCCTGTACTTCTTTTACGAAAGCTTTTTTCAGCTTCCATAAAATATGCATTATTTCTTCTTCTTTGTTTGTTAACTTTTGCATGTATTTTAATTTTAATCAAACCTACAACTATTTTTTTAGTTACACAACTATAAAAATAGTTATTTTAACTAAAAAAGAAGTTTTTCTTTAGTTTTAAAGAAGAAATATTATTTCAAATTCAGTTTAATAGATTGAAATATAGTACTTTGAAATGTTTTTATGAAGTTTTCTCTAAAATAAGGGCATTCTTAATCCATAAACAGCAAAATGTGGCGACAATACCAATACTGGCCATGAAAAACCAGTTAACCTGATATCCAAATCGTGTAATAATTTCAAAACCCACTTTTGAACTGATGATATGAGCTAAACTAAAACTCATGGTATAAAGTGCCATATATTGTCCTTCATGACCTCGGGGAGCACGACTTAATGCGAAGGCATTAGAAAAAGGAAAAGCAAGGATTTCTCCTATCGAAATACAAATCATGCTAATCACGAGGATTCCTGCCCAAATGTTAATTAATAATAGAAAAAAACTTAGTGACATAATAAAAGACCCCCATATAATGATTTTTATTTTTGGTGAAGCTTTTCTTTCTAAAAATCCGACAGTAGGCATTTCTAATGCAAAAATCAGCAAGCCATTTAAGGTCATTAAAAGACCGGTTTGAAATTCTGTCAGACCAAATTTCTCATTGTGATATAGTGGTAAGGTAGTAAAAAGCTGGAAAAAGATCATAGCAGTAACAAAACTCACAAATAAGAAAACCCAAAATATCCTGTCTTTAAAAACCGATTTTGTTTCTGCCGAATTTTCAACTTTATCTTCATATATCACTTTTTTCTTTTCTTTTACAAGTAAAGCAAAGATTGAAATCGAAATGATACAGGAAAGTCCGTCAACCCAAAAAAGCCCCTGATATCCTATTCCCATGATAATCAGACCTCCTAAAGCAGGACCGGCAGCAAAACCTAAATTTACTGCTAAGCGAACTAATGTTAAAGCTCTTGTCCTGTTTTCGGGTTTAGCATAGGCACCTAGTGAAACAAACATGGCAGGTCTAAACATATCTGCAATAGCCATTAAACAAAACATCCCTATACAAAGTCCGAAAAAGCTTGTAATATATTGAATAAAAAATAGAGAAATTCCAGTTGTAAATAAACTAAATATCATGATTTTATAAAATCCTATTTTATCGGATAATTTTCCTCCTAGCCAGGATCCCAGCATTGATCCGAATCCGAATGCGACCATAATCCACCCAACCTGATTATAGGTAAAATGAAGGTCTTCTTTTAAATATTTTGATAAAAAAGGCAATACCATTGTGCCTGCACGATTAATAAAAGTAATAATGGCAAGTATCCATATTTCTCTTCTAAATCCTCTGAAATTGTTGATGTAATGGTGAAAAGCGTTTTTTAACATTATAAAAGAAGTTGTTTTCAACAAAGTTAGGAAACTTTGTAACGTGAAGCGGTTGCTGCTTTGTTTGTTTTAAACTATTTTTGTGCAAAATTTCTATAATGAAAAATAGTGTACTTATTTTATTATTGGTATTTAATTGGACTTATAGTCAGGTTAAATTCAATAAAAATAATGCTGAAAAATTTCAGAAAACTATTAATGCGGAATATGCAGATGCGAAAACTAGCCCATTAATGGCTAATGATTTGAAAACATTTAAATCACTTGACTTTTATCCTATAAGCAGTAAATATTTTGTGAACGCAAAATTGGTAAAAGCTAAAAATGAAAAAGCATTTGAAATGAAAACATCAACTTCAAGAAAACCGAAATACATTAAATATGGAACGGTTTTCTTTACAATTGATGGAGTTGCATTACAATTAAATGTTTATCAGGATGTGGAACTCTCGAAATCAGATAAGTATAAAAATTATTTGTTTTTACCTTTTTCAGATTTAACATGTGGAAAAGAGAGTTACATTGGAGGAAGATATATTGACCTGGAAGTTCCAAAAGGAAATACGATTGAAATCGACTTTAATCAATCTTATAATCCTTATTGTGCTTATAATCATAAATATTCATGCCCAATTGTTCCATTGGAAAATGATTTAAATATTGCCATTAAGGCTGGTTTAAAAACGTTTCATTAATGAAATTTTTCAATCTTCATACACATCAGTTTACCAATAATCCTGATGTTTTAGAGTTGGTGAATCAATATCCTCAGGATTTTGATGTTTCAGTTCCGTTTTATTCTATTGGAATTCATCCATGGTACATTGTTGAAGCCAGAATTGATGCCGATTTAAAAATTATTGAAGAAAAATTAAAAGAATTTAATTGTCTGGCTATTGGTGAGTGCGGTCTGGATAAGCGAATTGAAATTCCGTTTGAGCAGCAGGTTAGTGTTTTTGAGCAGCAGTTGTTTTTAGCAGAAAAATATAAAAAGCCAGTAGTTATTCATTGTGTTGCAGCATATCAGGAAGTGATTTCAATGAAAAAAAAGTTGAATATTTCGGTTCCGATGATCATTCATGGTTTTTCAAAGAATAATCAGATTGCGAATCAGCTTATTAAGGAAGGATTTTATCTTTCGTTTGGGGAATTTTTATTACGAAATCCGGATTTAAAAACAGTTTTTCAAAATATACCAAATGATCGCTTTTTTTTGGAAACAGACACAATTGAAGAAAATATCCAAGATGTTTATGAATTAGCTTCAAATTATAAAGGATTAAAAAATCAAGAATTACAAGCTGTAATCTCAAATAATTATAAAGATGTGTTCAGAATCAATCATTCTGAAACGAAGAAGTAAACAAATTAAAATAACAAAAGAAGTATATGGCAGAGTGGACAGAAAGAGCCGAGCTTTTATTTACAAAAGAAGGATTAGATAACCTGCAGAATTCCAATGTTTTGGTTGTGGGTTTAGGAGGGGTAGGATCGTTTGCAGCTGAATTTTTGGCTAGAGCAGGAGTAGGCAATATGACTATAGTTGACGGAGATGTTGTTGATATTACAAATATAAACAGACAATTGCCTGCTTTGCATTCAACTGTTGGGGAACCAAAAATTAAAATTGTAGGTGATCGCCTGATGGATATTAATCCTGAGCTAAAATTAACACGAGTACAGGAATTTTTATCACCGGAACGTGCTTTTGAAATCGTTTCTCCTGAATTTGATTATGTTCTGGATTGCATTGACAGTATTACGCCGAAACTGAATTTGATTATTGCAGCGAAACGCAAAAGAGTAAAAATAATAAGCAGTATGGGGGCTGGCGGAAAAATGTTAGCTTCTAAAGTTAAAGTTTCTGATATTTCTAAAACTATTAATTGTTACTTTTCTAAAGCAATCCGTAAGCGATTAAAGGCTGCAAATATCAACAAATTGAAAGTTGTTTTTTCTTCAGAAATACAAAATGAAAAAAGCCTGAAATTAACCGACGGTAAAAATTTTAAAAAATCTTTCTACGGAACAAACAGTTATATGCCGGGATTGTTTGGACTTCACGCTGCTGAAACCGTAATACGTCACTTGCTTAAAAAAGAATAGTTTAATGCTTAACATTCTAAGTTTATGATAAAAAACAAAATACTTGGAATCTCAAAACCTTAGTAACTTAATAAAATGGTTAAAACAGTAATTTTTGATATGGACGGTGTAATTGTCGATACAGAACCCGTTCATCGTTATGCTTATTACAAACAATTTTCAGAATTAAATATTGAAGTTTCCGAAGAAATGTACACTTCCTTCACAGGATTTTCAACACGAAATACGTTTCAGGCTTTAAAAACATATTTCCCGGCACTGCAACATAGTGTTGAGGATTTGATCCAAAGAAAAAGAAATATTTTTAATGATGCTTTTGATAACAAAGAAGATTTGTATTTATTAGAAGGTGTTGAGGATTTAATAAAAAATTTGTATGCTAACGGAATTCAGTTAATTTTAGCTTCATCCGCTTCAAAGGTAACTATTGAACGTGTTTTTACCCGATTTAATTTGCATCAGTATTTTTCTGCTATTGTGAGTGGTGAAGATTTTCCGCAATCCAAACCAAATCCGGCCATTTTCCTGCATGCTGCTTCCTTATCTGTTGCTCCAAAGGAAAATTGTATCATAATAGAAGACAGTAAAAATGGAGTAAAAGCAGCTAAAGGAGCAGGTGTTTTCTGTGTAGGGTATCGAAGTGTGAATTCAGAAGGACAGGATTTATCTGAAGCTGATATGATTATTAATCACTTTAATGAGTTAGATGCTTTCAAAATATCACAGTTAAGTGTTTGAATTAAGTAAAATTTAACTTTTCTCCTTTTTTGAATTCGTAATTTTGAAAAAAACAAATTGACTTATAGAAAATGAAAAAACTACTTATTGCTTTAGCCGTTATTTTAGCGCCTCTTGCTACAGAAGCACAAATAAGAACACCTCAGGCTAGTCCAAAAGGGTATATTAAACAAACCGTTGGATTAACAGATGTTGAAGTTACCTATTCAAGACCAGGTGCCAGAGGCAGGGCTGTTTTTGGTAATCTGGTTCCGTTTGGAAAATTATGGAGAACAGGTGCAAATGAAAATACAATAATCAATTTTGGTGATGACGTTGTTATTGATGGTAAGACATTAAAAAAAGGAAAATATGCAATTTATACTATTCCAAAAATAGAAAGCTGGGAAGTAATTTTTTACCTTTCTACAGACAACTGGGGATTGCCTGAAAATTGGAGCGACGCTTATGTGGCGCTAAGAACAACTGTTAAAGAAGATGCATTGCCAACTCCTGTTGAAACTTTTACTATAGGAATTAATAATCTGGATCAAAATTCAGGATATTTGGAAATAGCATGGGAAAACTCTCATATAGCCTTGAAATTTGAAGTTCCTACTGCCAAATTAGCTACAGCGAGTATTCAAAAAACTTTGGCCGGCCCAACATGGAATGATTATTATGCTGCATCCCAATATTTATTCCAGTCAAATGGCAATATGATTCTTGCAAGAGAATATGTAGATAAAGCATTAGAATTGAGCACTGATAAACCATATTATCTTACAAGATTAAAATCATTAATTCAGGCTAGACAAGGTGATAAAGCGGGAGCAGTTGAAACAGCAAAAATTTCTTTAGCATCTGCAGAAGCGGCGAATAATCAGGATTATGTAAAAATGAACAAGGATAGTATTTCAGAATGGAGTAGATAATCCGCAATGCACAATATAAAGTAAAAACCCATTTTGTTTCATCTCAAAATGGGTTTTTTATTGTTTTAATTAAAAGATTTCTATATCGAATGAAGTATTAAAACTTTGTTTTGCTTCAAGAATCAGTATTCCTTCTTTTTTAAATAAATCTCCTGATTTTTCAAGTGTATCAGAATAACCAAACCACGGTTCAATACAAATAAATGGAGCATTTTCTTTAGTCCAGATTCCTAAACTTGGAAAATCCTTAAAATCGACTTTTATATATGGTTTTGAGTTTTCAAGTATAGTTAAAGAATTTGATTCTAAGGTTTTAAAAACCAAAGCATCATTTTCAAATAATTTATAATGTAATGAAACTGTATTATTTGAAGATTCTAAAATCTCATTAGTATTAGAAATTAAGCCATCTTCAAGAAGTGAATATTCCAGTTTTTCTTCTTTTTCAAATTCAATGCTGTAGTTTGAAAAATTTTCAGGTAAGGCAAAGGCAGGATGGGCTCCAATAGAAAAAGGAATTTGTGTTGCTTCTTTATTGATTACTTTGTATGCAATATTCAGTTTATTTCCTTCAAGTTTGTAAACAATCTGCAATTCAAACTTAAAAGGGTATTTCTCAAGCGTTCCTTCATCATAGGATAAAGAAAATGTGGCAGCTGATTCTGTTTTTTCAATTAATTGAAATTCCATATCACGGGCAAAACCATGTCTTGGTAAGCGATAGTCTTTCTTATTAAATGTATAAGTTTCGTTTTTTAAGCTTCCCACAATTGGAAAAAGTATAGGAGAATGTTTCGGCCAATAATTAGGGTCTCCATTCCACATGTATTCTTTATTTTGATCGTTTGTTAATGAAAATAATTCAGCTCCGGCATGTTTTATAGAAGCTTTTAGTGCTTTATTTGAGATCGTTGTATTCAAAATGATATTTTTAAGTGAGATTAAACCTTTATAATGTAAATATAATTCTTATAAATTTTAATTTACAGAGAAATGATTTAAATTACTTTTTTAATAATATTTTGCTAAAATTGAATATAAGCTTTGAGTTTTCTCTGTGAATAGTATTTTTTTTCATTAATTTGCTATATAAACAGGTATAAAATATGAAAAGAAAATTCGCTAAAGCCTTATTGATAACGGCTTTGTTTGTAGGAATTTATTCTGTTACTGCTCAGCAAGCACCGGTAACAGCAGGAAATCCAGTTAATAATTACAATTATCATGATGCCTTTGCACCACATTTTTACACAAAAAATGGTACACCAACCCGTTCAGCAAACGGGCAGCCAGGTGTTGAATACTGGCAAAACAGGGCAGATTATCAGATTACGGCAAAATTAAACGCGACTACAAATGAAATAGTCGGTACCGATGAAATTACATACACAAATAATAGTCCGGATAAACTTTCTTTCGTATGGCTGAATTTAGATCAGAATTTATTCAAAAATGACTCACGTGGAAATGCAGTTGTACCTTTAAAAGGAAGTCGTAATGGAGCACAGGGTCAAATTTTTGACGGAGGAAATAAAATAAAATCAGTTAAAGTAACTTTAGGAGGTAAGAAGAAAACAGAGGCTGAAGCGAAATATATAATTACAGATACCAGAATGCAGATTTTTCTTCCACAGGAATTAGCATCAAAGGGAGGTTCTGTAAAAATAAAAATTGAATTCTCCTTTATTGCCCCGTTTGAAGGGTCTGACAGGATGGGAGTATTGGAAACCAAAAACGGAAAAATATTCACAATAGCACAATGGTATCCGCGTATGTGTGTGTATGATGATGTAAGAGGATGGAATACAGCACCATATCTTGGGGCTTCTGAGTTTTATCTTGAATATGGTGATTTTGATGTCAAACTTACAGTTCCGGCTAATCATTATGTTGTCGGATCAGGTGAATTGTTAAATGGTGCAGAAGTTTTGCCGGCGGAGCAATTTAAGCGCTATAAAGAAGCATCTCAAAGCGATAAAACGGTTGTTATTCGTTCTGCAGAAGAAGTCGCAGCCGGAGCAAACGCCACCAACGCAAATACTGAAAAGACATGGCATTATCAAATTAAAAATGCCCGCGATTTCTCATGGGCTTCATCCCCGGCCTTTATTTTAGACGGTGCAAAAATTAATCTTCCAAGTGGTAAAAAAGCGTTGGCCCTATCGGCTTATCCTGTTGAAAGTTCAGGTAAAGACGGTTATGGGCGTTCTACAGAGTATGTAAAAGCATCAATTGAGCATTATTCTAAACAGTGGTTTGAATACCCTTATCCTGCAGCTACAAACGTCGCAGGAAATGAGGGAGGAATGGAGTATCCGGGAATTGTTTTCTGTGGATGGAAATCAAAAGGTCAGGATTTATGGGGAGTTACAGATCATGAGTTTGGCCATATCTGGTTTCCAATGATTGTGGGTTCAAACGAAAGATTATTCGCATGGATGGATGAAGGTTTCAATACTTTTATAAATTCATTGAGTACTGAAGCATTTAATAATGGTGAATATAAAGAAAAGCCTACTGATTTACACGAAATGGCAGAGCCCTTTACAAGACCAGACTTAGAAACAATTATGAGTTCTCCTGACAATATGAAGGAAGCCAATATTGGGATGCTGTGTTATTTTAAACCAAGTGCAGGTTTAATTATTTTGAGAGAACAGATTTTAGGAAAAGAGCGTTTTGATACTGCATTTAGAACTTATATCCAGCGATGGGCTTACAAACACCCTCAGCCTGATGATTTTTTCAGATCTATGGAAAATATTGCCGGTGAAGATTTAAGCTGGTTCTGGAGAAGCTGGTACGTAAACAACTGGCGTTTTGATCAGGGAATTAATTCAATTAAATATGTGAAAAACGACCCTGCAAAAGGTGTTATAATTAATGTCGAAAATTTAGACAAAATGCCAATGCCAATTGTTCTGGATGTAAAAACAAAAAGCGGAAAAGTGGCAAGAGTTAACTTGCCGGTAGAAATTTGGCAGCGCAATAAAGACTGGTCTTTCAAACATAACTCTACAGAGGAAATAGAAAGTATAACTTTAGATCCTGATCATGTTTTTCCGGATAATAACGTAAGTAATAATGTTTGGACGGCTGGAAAAGGAAAAGTTGAAAAAGATATTATCCTGGATGGTTATTTGGGGCTTTATTCTACAAAAAATGCTCCTTTAAAGATCGAATTAACTGAAAAGAATAGTGTTTTAAATGTTGAAATTACAAACTTCCCTAAGTTTACGGTAGAACCTGTAGCAGGTGAAAAGGATACTTTTATATCTAATGCATCGGGTTTAAAATTTAAATTTAATGAAGCAAAAACAGCTTTTGATATGATTATTTTGGGTAATGGGCAAGTAATTCCATTTACTAAAAATTAAAATAAAATTTCTAAATAATTCAGTCCGATAGGTTTATGATAATCTATCGGACTTTTTTTATTTTATAAAATAACATTCCATTAAAAAAATGTTAGAATTTAAAAAAATGGTTTTGTAAATAAAAAAATAGTGTACTTTTGCACCGATGAATAAAATAAGTTTACATACAACTTCTTTGTCACGGACAATCTCACCTGGTACTTCTCCCGAAGTACGGATGCTATCTATATAGTATTCAAAGAGTTTTTCGTCGCGTATTTATTATATTCATTTTTATTTTGAAATCACTTAAGTTGTCCATCGGGCAAACACATACCAAAAGTATTTATTTTTTTAAAAAAGACCTCAATCAACTTTTTGATCTTGAAGGTATTACTTCTGTTATGCTTGATTTTATTAGCTTGTTTTTTGAATTTCAAATCAAACAATACGTTTTAATATTTAACGCTAAACTTCAATTACTGAAATGAAGATATCTATTGTTGTTACTCAGGAAGAACACTTCAAATTCGCACAGGAAATTTGCGATACTATAGAATCATCTGCCTTGTTAAGAGGTACAGGGATTGCTAAAAGGACTCCTGAATACATTCAGAAAAAAATGTCTAACGGAGATGCGATGATTGCTCTTGTAGACGAAAAATTCGCAGGTTTTTGTTATATCGAAAGTTGGGAGCACGGCAAATTCGTGGCACACTCCGGTTTAATCGTGCATCCGGATTACAGAAACTTAGGTTTGGCTAAAAAAATAAAATCAAAAGTTTTTGATTATTCCCTGAAAAAATATCCAAACGCTAAAATATTTGGTATTACAACTGGTTTGGCGGTTATGAAAATTAACTCTGAATTAGGTTATAAACCAGTTCCTTTCTCGGAATTAACAACAGATCCAAGTTTTTGGGCTGGGTGTAAAACATGTACCAACTTTCCGATTCTTCAAAGTAAAGAAAATAAAATGTGCTTGTGTACCGGAATGTTATATGATCCAAAAGATAAGCCAAAAGATCCGCCAAGACATCCTTTTAACGAAGCTGTTTTGAAAAGATTAAAAAAAATAAAACAAGCTTTATTTTTAAATAAAATTTTATCTGTTTTATTTACCTAAAAAACTAATTAAAAGAAATCTCAAACTGCTACATACGAAAGTATTAGCCTAAATTATAAAAAATGAAAAAAGTAGTATTAGCTTATAGCGGAGGATTAGATACCTCGTATTGTTTGAAATATTTAAAAAATGAAAAAGGATACGAAGTTCACACTGTTCTTGTTGACACAGGAGGATTCGACGCAGAAGAATTATCAGCAATTGAAAAAAGAGCTTACGAACTAGGAAGTGCACAACACGCAAACCTTACAATCGTAGACAAATATTATGATAAAGCTATAAAATATTTGATTTTCGGAAACGTATTAAAAAACAATACATATCCGTTGTCAGTAAGTGCAGAGCGTGTTTTCCAAGCTATTGAAGCAATTAAATATGCTAAAAAAGTAGGAGCAAGTGCCATCGCACATGGAAGCACAGGTGCAGGAAACGATCAAATCCGTTTTGATTTGATTTTCCAGACTATCGCTCCGGAAATCGAAATCATTACACCAATTAGAGATTTAAAATTGTCTAGACAAGAAGAAGTAGAGTACCTTCAAAAAAATGGTGTAAGTTATTCTTGGGAAAAAGCACAATATTCTATCAATAAAGGTCTTTGGGGAACCAGTGTTGGAGGTAAAGAAACTTTAACTTCAGGACAGCCATTACCAAGTGAAGCTTATCCTTCGCAATTGCAAAAAGAAGGTGAAGAAAAAGTAACACTTCATTTTGAGCAAGGAGAATTAGTTGCATTGAATGGTAAAAAAGATGCTCCTGAAAAAAATATTGTTAAACTTGAAAAACTGGCAAATGCTTATGCAATTGGTAGAGATATTCACGTAGGGGATACCATTATCGGAATTAAAGGAAGAGTTGGTTTTGAAGCTGCTGCTCCATTAATTATCATCAAAGCGCACCATTTATTAGAGAAGCATACGCTAGGAAAATGGCAGCAATATTGGAAAGAGCAATTAGGAAATTGGTACGGGATGTTGTTTCACGAAGGTCAGTTTTTAGATCCTGTTATGAGAAACATTGAGACTTTCCTGCAAGACACTCAAAAAACAGTAAACGGAACAGTAACTGTTTCATTAAAACCATATCATTTTTCGCTTGACGGAATCGAATCTAAAAATGATTTGATGAACACAGGTTTCGGTCAATATGGAGAAATGAACAATGCCTGGACATCTGAAGATGCAAAAGGATTTATTAAGATTTTAGGAAATGCACAAAATATATTTTCATCTGTAAATCATTTAGAGCATGATTAATATCGGGATAATAGGTGGTTCAGGTTATACAGCAGGAGAATTAATTAGAATCCTTATGTATCACCCAAATGCCAAATTAGATTTTGTTTACAGCACAACAAACGCAGGAAAACCACTTTCTGTGGCGCACCACGATTTGATGGGGGATATCGAAATGAATTTCACAGCCGAAATCAATCCAAATGTGAATATTGTTTTCTTGTGTTTAGGTCACGGAAAATCAATTTCATTTTTGAAAGAAAATCAGTTTGCAAGTCACACGAAAATTATTGATTTAGGAAATGATTTCAGATTAAACAAAGATGCGCATTTCGAAGGAAAAGATTTCATTTACGGATTGCCAGAGATTAATAAAGCAGAAATTAAAAAAGCAAATTACATTGCCAATCCAGGTTGTTTTGCAACTGCTATTCAGTTGGCTTTATTGCCTTTAGCAGAGCACAATTTGTTGAATAATGATGTTCATATTAATGCAACAACAGGAAGTACAGGAGCAGGAGTAAGTCTTTCAGAAACTTCTCATTTCAGCTGGAGAAACAATAATTTTTCGCATTACAAAGCTTTTGAACACCAGCATTTAGGTGAAATTTCAGAAAGTCTGGTTCAGCTACAGGATGATTTTGACAGCGAATTACTTTTTATTCCGAACAGAGGAGATTTTCCAAGAGGAATTTTTGCAACGCTTTATACATTATGCGATGATAGTTTGGAGCAATTAGTTGAAAAATACCAAGAGTTCTATAAAAACGAGCCTTTTGTAACGATTACAACGACTAACATCAACATGAAACAAGTGGTTCAAACGAACAAATGTATCATTAGTTTATTGAAAAAAGGAAACCGGGTTCTCATAACGTCAATTATAGATAACTTAACCAAAGGTGCTTCAGGACAAGCAATCCAAAACATGAATTTAATGTTCGGATTAGAAGAAACCACAGGTTTACATTTGAAACCAAGCGGATTTTAATTTTTTAGTTTCAAGTTTAAAGTTTCAGGTTTCAAGTTCTCTACGTAACCTGAAAATATAAAGAAAGATAAACTAGTTTTCAGTTTAAAGTTTCAAGTTGGACGTTCTTCGAATAACCTGAAACATGAAACCTGAAACAAAATAAACAAAAAAACATGAACTTATTCAACGTTTACCCATTATACGACATCACTCCGGTAAAAGCAATTGATTGTACTATTATCGACGACAAAGGAGTAGAATATTTAGATTTATACAGCGGACATGGTGTGATTTCTATCGGACACACACAGCCGGATTATGTAGCAAAACTTAAAAATCAATTAGATCATTTAGGTTTTTACTCAAATGCAATTCAGAATCCTTTGCAGGTTGAATTGGCAAAGAAATTAGGAAAAATTTCAGGATTAGAAGATTATGAATTGTTTTTGTGCAGTTCCGGAGCTGAAGCAAACGAAAATGCTTTAAAATTAGCTTCTTTCCATAACGGAAGATCAAGAGTTGTGGCTTTTCATAATTCTTTCCACGGAAGAACCTCTGCAGCAGTTGCGGTTACAGACAATAAAAAGATTGTTGCACCAATAAATGCACAGCAAGAAGTAACATTTTTACCTTTAAACCAAATTGAATTGGTTGAAGCAGAATTAGCAAAAGGAGATGTTTCTTCTGTAATTATCGAAGGAATTCAGGGAGTTGGAGGTTTAGACCAAGGAACAACGGAGTTTTTTCAGGCTTTAGAAAAAGCATGTAAAAAACACGATGTGGTTTTAATCTTAGACGAAGTACAGTCAGGATATGGAAGAAGCGGGAAATTCTTCGCTTTCCAACACCACGGAATCAACGCTGATATTATTTCAGTTGCAAAAGGAATGGGGAATGGTTTCCCTGTTGGAGCGATTTTGATTTCTCCAAAATTCGAAGCTAGTTTTGGATTATTAGGAACTACTTTCGGCGGAAGCCACTTGTCTTGTGCAGCAGGAATTGCAGTTTTAGATGTAATTGAAAAGCTTGATTTACAAAAAAATGTAAATGAAGTTTACGAATATTTCTTAGAAAAAATCAAAGAAGTTGAAGGCATCAAACAAGTAAAAGGAAAAGGATTAATGCTTGGAGTAGAGTTTGATTTTGATGTTGCAGCTTTAAGAAAGAAATTAATTATCGAAAAACACATTTTTACAGGAAGCGCAAACAATAAAAATCTATTGAGAATTTTACCGCCTTTAACTGTGAAAAAAGTAGATATCGATACGTTTGTAAAAGCGTTGAAAGAAAGTTTAGCAGAGCTTAAAAATTAGAAATTATAAATGAATATTTCAAAAAATTTTAAATCAAACAGAATATTTAGGATTTGGATGTATACAGTCAGTCATTCAACATTAATATTAAGAAGTGAAAAACAGTATACTGATGTTGATTACGATTTCAATTATGATGATCCAGATACTACTATTGATTTAATTTTTAGTGCAGTCGATTTTATTTCTATTCCAGATAGTTTTGATAGTGTCGAAATTAATAAACATGATGATAAATTTATTTTCAACAATAATGAAAATTGGTTTGTAAAAGCTGTTTTTTGTAATGTTGGGAAATATTCAGGAGAAAATGAAGATGATATTTGGCATCGAAATTTAGAATATGATGAGATTATAAATATTCAATAAAATATCCTTACATGTTATACAAACCTGTAAGGAATCAATAAGTTTCAATAATAAGAAACAAACCAAAGAACAACCAACCCACTTGAAATTATGAAACCATTATCAATAGAAACGCGCAATGCAGTTTTGCAGACCATGGCAAAACTGGTCGAACAGGAGCGGAATCAGATAATCCTGACCAATCAGGAAGATCTTGCTGCTTACGACGGTTCAGATTTAGCGATGGAAGAACGTCTGAAAGTAGATGATAAAAAAGTAGATGAAATGATTTTATCATTGAATCAGTTAGCTTCGCAGGAAGATCCCATTGGCATTGAGCGTTTTCAATTTACTCATGATAATGGAATAAAGGTGGTCAATAAGACTGCAGCTTTTGGAACAATTTTAATTATTTACGAATCTCGTCCAGATGTTACAATTGAAGCTGGCGGAATTGCTTTTAAATCTGGAAATAAGATTTTATTAAAAGGAGGAAAAGAATCTCTAAAATCAAATTTAAAGATTGTAAGTCTTTGGCATAAAGCTTTAGAAGAAAATGGAGTTTCAAAAGACTGGGTAGAATATCTGAATTACAACAGAACCGAAACGCAGGCATTTTTAGAAAAACCAACTCAAAAAGTAGATTTAATTGTGCCGAGAGGAGGAGAAAAATTAATTGAGTTTGTAAAAGCACATGCGACTTGCCCGGTAATCGTAAGCGGACGAGGAAATAATTTTGTTTACGTTCATGATGATGCTGATACGGATTTGGCTTTAAAAGTAATTTTAAACGCTAAAACGGCTAAAATTTCAGCTTGTAATGCTTTAGATAAAGTTTTAATCAGTTCTAAACTTCCAAATTTTGAAGGTTTTACAGCTATGTTGATTGAGGCTTTAGTAGAATCAAAAGTGGAAGTTGTTGTAGATAAATCGTTAGAGGATTTCGAGAATACCAAAACAATTCAAAATGAAGATATCTGGTACGAGGAGTTTTTAGATTATAAAATCGTAATTGGCACCATTGATTCTAATGGACATGCCATTGATATGATTAATAAATACTGCGGAGGACATTCTGCAGCAATTATTACGAGAGATGATGAAGCTGCACAACAGTTTATGGAATCGATAGATGCGGCAGCGGTTTATCAAAATGCTTCAACCCGTTTCACAGACGGCGGACAATTTGGCCTTGGCGGAGAATTAGCAATCAGCACAGATAAACTGCATCAAAGAGGACCAATTGGATTACAGCATTTGGTAACCAATAAATGGTACGTGTATGGAGAAGGGCAGATTAGGTAATTCATATCATTTGACAATTGAGGCAATTAGATAATTAGAAATTCTAAAAAAACTTAGAATCTCAAAATCTTAGAACCTTAGTATCTTTTAAAGAAATGACAAAAAAGAGAATTTTATTAAAAATAGGAAGTAACACCTTAACAAAGGAAACCAATCATATTTCGCGGGGAAAGATTGAAGACCTAGGGGTACAGATTGCGGCTCTAAACGACGAATATGAATTTATCATCGTAAGTTCAGGAGCAATTGCGGCGGCAAAGCAATTTGTAAAGCTGGATAATCAGGATAAAGATGTTTTTGTAAAACAGGCTTTAGCTTCTATTGGGCAGCCTCATTTAATGCGGATTTACAATGAAAATTTTAAGGATTTAGGATTAAATACCTCGCAGTGTTTACTTTCTTATTCTGATTTTGAAAAAGAACAGACCAAAAAAAATATTGTAAATACAATTAATGTATTGGTTAGAAATAATTACATTCCGATTATCAATGAAAATGATACTGTAGCGACAGATGAGATTCGGTTTGGAGATAATGATAAGTTAGCAGCATTAACAGCAGTTTTATTAAATGTTGATATTCTGATAATTGCAACCAATACAAACGGAATTTATACAAAAGTGTCTATTCAGGATGAAATTCCCGAAACTATTAAATTGGTAAACGATTTAAAACTTTTAGAAAAAGAAATCGGAGATTCAAAATCCTCACACGGAACGGGAGGAATGCAGTCTAAAATTGAAGCAGCAGGAATTGCGAAAGCAGCTAATATAGAAACCTGGATCGTGAATGGACTAAATGATAATTTTATTCTGAGGGCATTAAAAGACGAAATTTCTTTCACAAAAATTGTGTAGATTTATACGCGGATGAAACGAATTTGCTATAGCAAAGACGCAAAAAGAAACGGATTTTTTATTTTTTACGTTAGATAAAAAAAAAATGAAAATCAGTTTTTATGAGCGTTTTCATAAAGTGAATGTGTAGAATGAGTGTCTAAATTAAAGCAACAATGAGAACAGGATTATTACATGAAGAATTGACAAAAGAAATTATTAAGACTTTTTATGAAGTTTATAATGAATTAGGATATGGTTTTTTAGAAAGAGTTTATCAAAATTCATTGTATTTAGAATTAAAAAGTAAAGGTTTTTTTGTTGAAGCTCAGAAAAAAATAAAAGTTTATTACAAGGGAATTGAAGTTGGACAATATTATGCTGATTTAATTGTAGAAGATTTAATCATTTTGGAATTAAAATCTTCCGATTGTATTGTTCCAGAATTTGAAAATCAAATTCTAAATTATTTAAGAGGAACTGATTGTGAAGTTGGTTTGCTTTTAAATTTTGGAAGAAAGCCAGAATTCAGAAGAAAAGTATTTGAAAACAGCCGAAAAATAAGAATAGAAAAATCCGTATAAATCAGCGTTTTTGCGATAGCAAATCCGTTTTGTCAGCGTTTAATCTTTAAGCTAAACAAAAAACTAAAAAAATGAACTATATTTCAATAAAAGATATCGACTCATTATCAAAGTGGGTAAAACAAGCGATTAAAATCAAAAATAATCCGCTAAAGAACAAGAAACTAGGAAAGAATAAAACTTTAATAATGTTGTTTTTCAATTCTAGTCTCAGAACTCGCTTAAGTACACAAAAAGCGGCCATGAATCTGGGAATGAATGTAATGGTGATGAACTTTGGCAGTGAAGGCTGGACTTTGGAATTTGAAGACGGAGCTGTAATGAATTCAGGTGCTTCAGAACATATTAAAGAAGCAGCAGAAGTTGTTTCACAATATGGTGACATCATTGCAATCCGCGCTTTTGCAGGTTTAGTTGATAAAGAAAAAGATTATGCTGAAACTGTTATTTCAGGATTTTTAAAACATGCTATGGTACCAATTGTAAACATGGAAAGTGCTGTACGTCATCCATTACAGTCTTTGGCAGACGCCATTACGATGGAAGAATTCAAAACGAAACACAAACCAAAAGTTGTTCTTTCATGGGCTCCACATCCAAGAGCTTTGCCACAGGCAGTTGCGAATTCTTTCGTAGAAATGATGCAGATGCAAAAAGATATGGATTTTGTAATCACACATCCTGAAGGTTATGAATTAAGTCCGGAAATTACAAAAGATAGTAAAATCGAATACGATCAAAATAAAGCTTTTGAAAATGCCGATTTTGTTTACGTAAAAAACTGGAGCAATTTCAATGATTACGGAAAAGTAACCAACAGTGATCCAAACTGGACGGTTACTGCAGAAAAAATGGCCTTAACCAATAACGGAAAATTTATGCACTGCCTTCCGGTTCGTCGTAACGTAATCGTAAGCGATGAAGTAATCGATAGTGAAAATTCAATCGTAATCGAACAGGCAAACAACAGAACGTATTCTGCGCAATTAGTATTGCAGAAAATTTTGAAGAAAATATAATTTTTGAGATACTAAGGTTCTAAGTTTCTGAGATACTAAGAAACTGCAAGAATATAGCCTTAGTCCCTTAGAACCTTAGCATCTTAGAACCTCATGAAAAAAGTTTCAGTAATAAAAATAGGTGGAAACATCATCGATAATCCATCTGAATTAGAGCAGTTTTTAACTGATTTTTCTAAAATTGAAGGGTATAAAGTATTAGTTCATGGCGGTGGAAAATCGGCTACAAAAATGGCACAAAGTATTGGATTGGTACCGCAGATGATTGACGGACGCCGAATCACAGATGCTCCAATGCTGGATGTTGTGGTAATGATATACGCAGGGCAAATCAACAAGCATATTGTGGCGCAATTGCAGGCAAAAGACAATAATGCAATCGGGTTTTCTGGTGCTGATGGAAATTTAATTCAGTCAACAAAAAGAAATCATCCAACTATTGATTACGGATTTGTAGGCGATGTAAAACAAGTCAATACCAAATTACTGGCGACTTTATTAGAAGCTGGAATCCTACCAGTTTTCTGTGCGATTACGCACGACAAAAACGGACAATTATTAAACACAAATGCTGATACCATTGCAAGTGAATTGTCAATTGCACTCTCTGAAGTTTTTGATGTAACACTAACGTACTGTTTTGAAAAACAAGGAGTTTTAATGGATTCAGAAGACGATTCGTCTGTAATTACAGAAATCAACGAAGTATTATATAACAAACTGAAAGAAGAAAAAGTAATTCATTCCGGAATGATTCCGAAACTGGATAATTGTTTCAACAGCTTATCAAGAGGCGTACAGAAAATCAAAATAGGGCATCATAGAATGCTTCAAAATTCTGATATTCCGCATACGACTATTACTTTATAAAAGAAAAAGTTGCTAAGTTTCAAATAAACCAAGACTTTTGCAGTCTTAGAATTTTAGCATCTAAGTACCTAGATTAAAATGAAAAATATAGAAACGCTTACCCGGGAAGCAATTGAATTATTAAGAAATCTGATTGAAACACCTTCATTTTCAAGTGAAGAAGATCAAACAGCTCTTTTAATAGAAAATTGGTTCACTCAAAACGAGATTCCTTTCAAAAGAGAAAATAATAATGTGTGGGCTTTCAATAAATATTTCGACGAAAATAAACCAACGCTTTTACTAAACTCTCATCATGATACTGTAAGGCCAAATCAGGCTTACACTAATGATCCTTTCAAAGCCATTGAAAAAGACGGTAAACTATTCGGATTAGGGAGTAATGATGCCGGAGGCTGTCTGGTTTCGTTATTGGCAACTTTTGTACATTTCTACGAAAATCAAAATTTATCCCATAATATCGTTATTGTTGCTTCGGCAGAAGAAGAAAGCAGCGGTAAAAATGGTCTGAACAGCGTTTTAAAACATTTACCAGAATTAGATTGCGCGATTGTGGGTGAGCCGACTTTGATGCAATTAGCTGTTGCAGAAAAAGGCCTTTTAGTTTTAGATGTAAAAGTAAAAGGAACTGCAAGCCACGCTGCACATCAAAATGATGATAATGCCTTATACAAATCAATTCCGGTAATGGAATGGTTTAAAAATTATAAATTTGACAAAATCTCAGATGTTTTAGGCCCTGTGAAAATGACTGTAACGCAGATTAATGCAGGAAAACAGCATAATGTGGTACCTTCAGAATGCGATTTGGTGGTTGACATTCGTGTAAACGACTGTTACACAAATTCTGAAATTTTAGAAGTGGTTACAGCACATGTAAACGCAGAAGTGAAACCAAGATCTATGCATTTAAACGCGTCGTCTATTCCAATTACCCACGGTTTGGTTCAGGCCGGAATCGCTTTGGGAAGAACGACTTACGGTTCACCAACACTTTCAGATCAGTCGGTTTTAAGCTGTCAGTCATTAAAACTGGGACCTGGAGAAACCTTACGGTCACATTCAGCAGACGAATTTATTTTTATAAATGAAATTGAAGAAGGAATCGATTTGTATATCAAGATACTAACCGATTTCTTTAAATTATAATTGTCATCCTGAGCGTAGTCGAAGGATAAGGAGCTAATCCCGCTATCCGTTCCAATCTTTTGTGCCGAACCCCGGCACAAAAGGATTTCCACTACTATCGGGGCTAGGCATTTAGGGAACTAAGAAATAAAAGAAAAAAAATAGAACTTTGTGAATCTCTGAGTTTACTTTGTGTAACTCGGTGAAACAAAAAAAATATAACCTATGAAACTTTGGGAAAAAGGAATACCAACCGATAAACAAATCGAACAATTTACTGTAGGAAACGACCGTGAACTGGATTTGGTTTTAGCAAAATACGATGCTTTAGGTTCAATCGCACACGCCAAAATGTTGGGTCAGATTGGTTTGTTAACTCAGGAAGAAACGACTTCCCTGGTTGATGCTTTAAACGAAATCATTGCTGATATTGTAGTTGGAAATTTCGAAATCGAAGACAGTTTTGAAGATGTACATTCCAAAATTGAATACTTGCTTACTGCTAAGCTTGGAGATGCCGGGAAGAAAATCCATACTGCACGTTCCCGTAACGATCAGGTTTTAGTAGACGTACATTTGTATTTAAAAGACGAATTAAAAGCGATAAAAGAACAGGTAAAAAACCTTTTTGATTTGTTGATGGAATCAGCAGAAAAACATCAAAATGTATTATTGCCGGGGTACACGCACTTGCAAATCGCAATGCCATCCTCATTCGGGATGTGGTTTTCAGCTTATGCAGAAAGTCTGATTGACGATATTACAATGCTAAACGCTGCATCAAAAATTGTAGATCAGAATCCGTTAGGTTCTGCGGCAGGTTACGGAAGTTCTTTCCCAATCAACAGAACTTTTACCACTGAAGAGTTAGGTTTTGAAACTTTGAAATACAATGCCGTTGCAGCACAAATGAGCCGTGGAAAAGCAGAAAAAACAGTTGCTTTTGCCATGACAAGTGTTGCGGGTACTTTATCAAAATTTGCTATGGACGTTTGTTTGTACATGAGCCAGAATTTTGATTTTATTGGTCTGCCGGCCCATCTTACAACAGGTTCGAGCATTATGCCTCATAAGAAAAATCCGGATGTTTTCGAATTAATACGAGGAAAATGCAACAAGATTCAGGCGCTTCCATACGAAATCACTTTAATTACCAATAATCTTCCAAGCGGTTATCACAGAGATTTACAGCTTTTAAAAGAAGGCTTGTTTCCTGCAATTCAAAACTTAAAAGCCTGTTTGGATATTGCCATTTTTTCAATAAAAGATATTACCGTAAAAGACCATATTTTAGAAGATAAAAAATATGATTACTTATTTACGGTAGATACTTTAAACGAAATGGTGGTAGACGGAATGCCTTTTAGAGATGCCTACAAAGCCGTAGCAGAGCAATTGGAAGCAGGAACTTATAAATCTCCAAGAGAAACCAGACATACCCACGAAGGGAGCATTAATAATTTATGCTTAGAGAACATAAAAGATAAAATGAAAGCTGCATTTTAACTTGATTTTTTAAAAACCATTAAAACCGATTTGTATCAATTACAAATCGGTTTTTTTGTTCAAATTATATTAGTCATGCATGAAGAAATTTCGACCTAATTATATACATTTGATTTATTAGTTAACCTAAATTTAAAATATGGCAGGATTTGAAGAGCAATCAACTCAAAAGCTTTTTGAGAGAAATTTTATTACCGAACAACAATTAACTCAGATTAAAAGTTATCGCAGTTTAGGCATTTTTTCGCTTAACGCTGAATTAAAAATGTTTTTGTATTTATCCGTTTTGCTTTTTACTTCCGGAATCGGAATTTTAATTTACGAAAACATAGATACAATTGGGCACATTGCAATTTTATCTTTGTTATTAATCGTAACGATTGTTTGCTTTTACTTCTGTTTTAAAAATTCAAAGGGATTCCAAAAATCAGAAACCACATTCGAAAGTCCAGTTTTAGAATATCTGGTGCTGCTTGCAAATATTCTTACTTGTATTTTTATTGGCTATTTACAATTTCAATACAAACCTTTCGGGACACATTACGGCTTAGCGACATTAGTTCCAACAATTGTCAGTTTTATTTGTGCGTATTATTTTGACAATAGAAGCGTGTTAACTATTGCCATTACGGGTTTGGCTGCTTATGTAGGTTTTTCTGTGACGCCTCAGGATTTATTTCATAATGATTTCTATTCTCATCAGGAGCTAAGTTATTCTGCCATAATTCTGGGCGGTTTATTGATTTTATGGACAATTTACAGCTCAGGGATTTCTCTTAAAATGCATTTTAATTTAATTTATTTAACATTTGCATTGCACATGATTAGTATTGCTTCAATTAGTAATATGGTCAATGAGTACAATGGTTTGTGGATCCTTTTTTCTGCTGTTATGGCAGGTTCGTCTTATTACTTTTATAAAGCGAGTTATGTGCAGAAGGCTATTTCCTTATATGTTTTTATGATTATTTATGCTTACATCGGAATCAATATTTTTCTCTTCAGAGTTTTTGAGAATATAGATTTTCAGGATATTTGGATGCTATTTGTTTTAGCTATTCCAGCCTATTTTATTGGCTCAATAGTCTTGTTTATAAAATTGATTAAAAAATTTAACAAAGAAACAGCAGAATGATAGTATTCGATAAAAGTAAGTTAGAAAATTCTGTTTTGATTGAAGAAGCAGATTCGTTAAAAAATGCTGGTTTTATCGGCAAAGAACAACTGGATTTTATAAAAAAAGAACTTCCGATACTTAATAGTCATAAAAATATTCTGATTAGAATAGGTTTCTTTTTATTAGGATCATTTTTATATTCTTCAATATGCAGTGCTATATCACTTCTGGGAATTTCAGGATTAGATCATTATTGGGAAATTTTTCCCTTTTTATTTGGTATAATTGGTATTGTTGGATCAGAATTTTTGGCTAAAAAAGATTATTACAATCATGGATTAGATGATGCCTTTATTTTAGGTACAATATTGTCTTTCGGCTGTGCAGTAACATTTATTATTAAGTGGGAAAATGTTCTTCCGGTTTCAATTGTTGTAGCCATTATTTCATTAATACTATTTTTACGTTACATTCATTTATTATCAGCACTGGTTTTTTATTTGGCATTGACCTTATCATTAGGATATTCAATATTTGAATACTTAGAAGCAGGCCAGGCAATTTTACCTTTTTTTATGATGTTTTTTGGTGCTGCTACTTATTTTTCATGCAAAAAATTAATTTCAGGTCTAACAGAACCTTATTATTACAATGGAATCCTTTTAATAAAAAGCATCAGTTTGATACTGTTTTATTTATCAGGAAATTATATGATAGTTAGGGAATTGTCGGCTAATTTAACAGGAGGTTATTATGAGATAAGTCCCGAAATTCCGTTTGCGTTTTTCTTTTGGTTTTTCACTTTTATTGTTCCGGTTATATATCTTGTTTATTCATTAAAAAGTAAAGACAGAATTATGCTTTGGATTAGCTTTCTTGCAATAGCTTTTTCATTTTACAGTTTTCGGTTTTACCATTCGGTTTTGCCTATTGAAGTTGCATTGACGCTTGGTGGAATAATGATGTTTGCAGTTGCTTTTTATTTTATAAGAAAACTTAAAACAAAAGAAAGTGGACTAACATTCAAGCCAGACAGAATCTCAAATTCAAATGCATTTTTACATGCAGAAGCTTTAATAATCGCCTCATCTTTTGGAATGAAGCCAGAGGCTAAACCAGCTGAATCTCCAATGGAATTTGACGGTGGTGGTTTTAGTGGAGGAGGATCAGAAGGAACTTTTTAGTAATATTTCTTATTAGAATAAAAAACAGCGGTAGACATAAGTTTACCGCTGTTTTTAATTATGTAATATGTATTAATTATCCTTTTAAAAGTTTAAAAGTTTTAACTCTGTTTTCAATTTGTACTTTACAGATATACACACCTCTGGTAATATTTGCAATGTTCAATTCTAATTTTTCATTGCCTGAAATATTTTTAGAAGTAGTATAAACTTTTGAGCCATTTGGAGAATAAATCTCTATAATTGCTTTACCGCTTTCAATACTTGAAAATTCAATGTTTAAAACATTGTCAATTACGGTTGGATAATATTTAATATCTAAGTTATCCACATTATTATTATCATTTAAACCTAAAGAACCACAATTTGATTTTCCAGATATTACACCAGTAGAAGTCACCTGAAGTGTAGCTCCGGCACCACAAGTTGCATTTGGCACATAATTAGCTACATCAGCAACAGGAAGTAAAGTATAACTATATGATGGCTTTGAAACGGTTCCGGTTACAGAATTTGCTCTATTGATACAACCATCAAACGCTACTCCAATTGTACCGCCATCATCTGGATAACTTTTGTAAACCGTACCAATTGCAGCAAAATTTGTGTTTTCTACATAGCAAGTCGTATTGTTAGTACCACCTCCTAATCCAATAGCTAAAGACCCTGAAACAGAAGTGTTATAATAACAGTTCAAAATATGTAATTCAGCATTTCTTGCTCTTGGCATTCGTTCTTTACATCCTTCTGCCCAATAACAATTTTTAAAAGTAATACTATAATTTCCGTCAGTAGGAATGTCTGTTTTACTTGATCCAATCAGATCAGTAAAACGGTGATCATTTGTTCCACCAAAGCCACCTTGAATTGCAGGCTTCAAATAGGTAAATTTACACCATGAAATCGTTACGTTATCAGCTTTTCCTTTATTGTCAAAATTACCATCTTCTCCATCTTGAAATTCACAATGATCAACCCATACATTTGTTCCTTCATTTGTTAGGTTATCTCTGCCATCTACATCAAAAGCACCAGGCCCTTCGAAAATTAGATTTCTAATAATAATATTGTCCGAATCTGGTTTTATATTAATAATTCCAGATGGGTCTACTCTTGTTGGATCAACTTTAGGGTTTATATTTGGAGTTATTTGGTTGTTGACAAGTCTAGCTCCAGGTAAACCAATAATGGTTTTATTATTTAAAGTTACACTAGTGTAATCGCATACAATAGTTCCTGAAATCAAAATTACTGAAGTAGAACTTGCTGTAGAATTTAATGCAGTTTTTAAAGCCGAATAAGTTGAAACCGTAACTGTATTAGCAGCAGTTGGAGTTCCGCCCCCAGTTGCAGCAGCACCAAACCCTTCTGGTACTGACATATAATAATTTTGTGAATAAGCGCCAGATAAGCTTAGTAGAAAAAATAATAGGGGTAGTGCTTTTTTCATTTTATGAAATAAATTTTAATTTTTAAATTGTTTACAAGTGGTCAATGTAATCGATTGCACAAATTTAATCCAATATAATTTATTATAAATGTTTTTATAAAATAATTAAGATTGAAAAGTAAAGTTTTAAGCGAATGAATACTAAATTTATATATTTATAAGAATAAACTAATTTTATGCCTTCTTTATTTAAAATGATGTAAAAAATAAAAGTTGATTTATTTCAAAATATTTTACAAAGTTTGAAATCAAAACATATGATCAAGTAGAAAAAATGAATAAAAAATCCCCAAAAATCAATTTGAGGATTAACTAAAAAAAATATTTTTTTTATGCATTAGACTTTTCCTAAAGTATATAACTGTTCCATTGTTGGAGATGGACTACCACCTTCAGGTTCCAGCGTAATACCGAAAGCTTCTGCATAAACAGTCTGATCTACAGCAAATATTTTTTGATTATTGCTGTCAAAATCACTTAATAAACCGATACTGGTAGGAGTTAACGTAGGGCTTAATTTAAGTGCCCAAACCTGATAGACCTTTCCTTTTGGAGGTTTTGGAAGACCAGCAGCATCAATATAAGTTGTTTTGGTATCTTTATTCCAGTATACTTTTGCAAAAGATGTAGGAGAAACAGCCTGACCTCCTAATGTTACTCCAGTGTTTTTAATATCCCTTACAATGGTTAAACTTTTTTCTATTTCTTTATTTTGTTTGTCTAAATAAGCAAAATCCCTTTCAATTTTGTTTTTTTCGTTACCCACAGTTGTAATAAAATCTTTTGTTTTTGTAAGTTCTAAAGTCTGATAACCCAAACCTAACAATAATAAAACTGCTGCAGCCCAGCCAATATATTGAGTTCGGTTTGATACAGGTTTCATTTCGACTACTTTGCCATATTTCAGTTCTAATCTGGCTTTTATCTTTTCAAAATTTTCTACCGAATGAAAAGGAGAAAAACTCGATGATAAGGCAACTATAGCTTTTTCTATTGAAATAATTTCGTTCTCAACTTCAGGATTATTTTTTGCCATTTCGGCTATTTCCAGATTTTCAGTTTCAGTCAATAAACCATAAACATAAAGTTCCAGAATTCCTGATTCTATATATTCTTGTGCTTCCATTATATTTTTAGATAATTACGTAAATCATTAATACAGTTTCTGTTTTGTGTTTTCACAGTTCCCAGCGGTATTGCCAATTCTTCTGAAGCTTCTTGCTGGGTATATCCTTTAAAAAATAACAAATCGATAATTTCAATACATTTAGGTTTTAATTTTTTTACAAATTCCTGAATTCCAATTGTATCAATTTTGTTTACGAGTTTGTTACTGTCGTCTAACAGATGTACGAAATTATCAGAGGAAAGGTTTTTTTGGCTATTATTAAAATTTTTAGATCTTAATTTATCAATAGAAGTATTTCGTGCAATGTTGAGGATCCAGGTGTAAAAACGCCCTTTTCCTTCGTTATATGAATCTATGTTTTTCCAGATCTTCACAAACACTTCCTGTAAAACATCTTCGGCTTCCTCCCGGTTTTTTATTAAAACACTGATGACTGAAAACAAGCTTTTCGAATACATGTCATACAAGTGGGTGAAGGCTCTTTCGTCTTTCTTGTAGATTAAAGCTAATAATTCTTCCTGACTCATAAATTTAGATTTAAAGTTTTAACAAAGTTAAATTTACTTTTTAACTGGTTCATCATAAAGATAATTTATTTTTTCTGTTATTTTTTATTTTTTTTAGTGCTTATAACCCTTGTAAAACAAGGGACTTTAAAAAAATGTACATTTTTGTCTCCTTTTTTAAAACCAAGAAGAACCTTTTTGCGTAAATGCTATTATAACATAAATTTTAAATCAGTTTAATAGCAGTTAGCTAATGAATGTACATAAATTAAAATAAGAAAATAGAGTGCTTAATAGAAAAATATTCGATTTGAATATTTAAGATTAGAATAAAGCAATTACACTAGTTGATGTTTTCGGGCTTCCAATGAAAAGATTATGATAATTACAATAAGGCATTAGTCAATAATTAGATATTTACCAAATACCACTTATGTAAATCTCATGATTATAACGACTTTATTATGATGACTTTTAATATCCGAAACATCAACTATATAAAAGAAAATTTTGAACAATAAATTTTGGGGGCGGAAGCAGAACAGTTCAGTTTTACGAGCAGATCTGAGCTGTTTAGTCTTCCGTAATTAAGAATATTGAGTAGTTATACATTAAATTTCATGGTTTGATTTGTTTGTGAGTAGAAGCCTAACGCCTGATTAACGTTAGGCTTCACTTTTTTATTTAACTTTTATTTAAAAAAATAAACTTTTGATATCCGTAATTTTAGTCGGAATTAAGTAATTTTATAAAAAAATAAATCTATGAATAAAATAGCATTTTTAGTTTTTAGTGCAGTCTTTTTAATGGCAGCACAAGTTCAGGCTCAGACAAGTATCAAAAAATCGAACACAGAAAAAATTATGGGAAAACAAACCATTTATCAATTTAAAGTACAGGATTTATCGGGTGATACTTTTGATTTTTCTTCTCTGAAAGGGAAAAAAATCATGATTGTAAACACAGCTTCAAAATGTGGATTAACGCCTCAGTATAAAGAATTAGAAGCTTTGTATAAAGAATATGGATCTAAAGGATTTGTAATTGTCGGATTTCCGGCAAATAATTTTGCTTCTCAGGAACCAGGAACAAATAAGGAAATAGCTGCTTTTTGCCAGCAAAATTACGGTGTAACTTTTCCAATGATGGACAAAGTTTCTGTAAAAGGGGACGATATGTGTGAAGTTTATAAATTTCTTACTCAAAAATCCAAAAATGGTCTCCAGGATTCTGAAGTAGAGTGGAATTTTCAGAAATATTTAATTAACGAAAAAGGCGAACTGGTAAAAGTTATAAAACCAAGAACATTGCCTACGGATCCAGAAATTGTGAACTGGATAAAAGGATAATATTTACAGGAAAATAATTAGAAATGGGATTTTTAGGAAACTGAAAATCTCATTTTTCGTTTTTGAAAATTGAGGCAACTGCTGCTTCATAATTTCGAAAGCTTTTTGCTTTTTTTATCAGTTTTAATACTTTATGCGGATTTGAAAATGTTTCTGCAAAATATTCCCATAAATGATACATTTTCAGTAAAATATGTGTTTGTCCGGATAATGATTCACTGTAAATAGCATATAAAGTATCATGAAATTCACTGAATAATTCCATTCGGTTTGCAGGGTATTCCGGGCTGTTATTTTTTATCATCGAAGGCAAAAAAGGATCAGCAATTAATCCTCGTCCAATCATCCAATGGTCTATCGTCGGAAAACGATCCTGCATTTCATGAAATTTTGCTACCGAAGTAATATCTCCATTATAATACAATTTATGCTTTGTATTCTCAATACATTGCTGAAACGCATCCAGGTGAACACCGCCTTTGTATAATTGTTTGCCAATACGGGCATGAATCGCAATATTTTTAATAGGGTAGGTATCTAAAATTGGCAAAACATCCAGAATTTCTTCTGTAGTCTCATATCCCAGCCGCATTTT
Source organism: Flavobacterium flavigenum (assembly GCF_027111255.2). Classification (NCBI taxonomy): domain Bacteria; kingdom Pseudomonadati; phylum Bacteroidota; class Flavobacteriia; order Flavobacteriales; family Flavobacteriaceae; genus Flavobacterium; species Flavobacterium flavigenum. The sequence continues at coordinate 50,301 of NZ_CP114285.2, forward strand.
CATAGATACAATAATATCGGTTTCAGCATGTGCCCTGTCCAGAATATGATTTATTTGGTCAGTGTTTTTAATCAAACCCGAGCCCATTCCGGATTTGGTAACCATTGGATACGGACATCCTAAATTCCAGTTTAATTCTTTATAACCTAATTCCCTGACATACTTAGCCACAAATAAAAATTCATCTGCATCATTTGTTATTACCTGCGGAATTACCTCTAGGCCAATATTATTTTCAGGAAGTAAATCTCGTTCATAAGATGATTTTATAACCAATTTTCCATTCAGACGAATGTAAGGGGAATAAAATGTATCGATTCCGCCAAAAATTTTGTTTTGGGCATTTCTAAAACGAAAATCGGTAAATCCTTGTAAAGGTGATGAGAGCAGGGTAAAATCCATAATATTTGCAAAGTGGCAAAGATACTATATGTAAACCGGATTTTTGGATATGATTTTTATCTTCTAATTTTTTTCAATTTTTAATGTATTTGCTTTCAACTATATTATTCCAAAATCAATTGCATGAATACAAGATCAAGCCAATGATCAAATTTGTAACCAACTTCGCGAATTGTTCCAATAGAAACAAATCCAAATTTTTCATGAAAAGCAATACTTCCAGTATTATCAGCATCGATTGCGCCAATCATAACGTGATATCCCTGAGCTTTTGCTAACCGAATCAACTCAGTTAACAATTTTGAACCAACACCTTTTCCGATTACATTATCTACAACATACACTGAATGTTCAACTGTATACTGATAGCCAATTTTTTCACGGAATTGCCCATAACTTCCAAAACCAACAACTTCACCATCTAAATCAGCCACCACTACAGGAAGATTTTTAGCGGTCTTATCTTCAAACCATTTCGTCTGAACTTCTAAATTTTGAATTTCATAACTATAATTTGCTGTAGTATGCAAGATAGAATGATTAACGATGTCCAGGATTTTGCCTAAATCGTTTGATGTCGCGGGCCTAAGTGTTAAGTTCATAATAATAAGATAAAAATAGAGATCTTCATTCTTATGAAAATCAGTTTTGCAAATGTATTTCCTTTTTCTAAAAACACATTTAATATCTTGCTGTTTTTAAGTTAAATCAGGAGTGAAGTTTGTAACTTTGTGTTGTCAAAAAGAAATTTTTATTTTTAAATTTCTTTAAAATAATACACTATTAGAATGATTTACCCCAAAATACCACTTGCTCAAAGCATTATCGAAATTTGCTCGGCAAAAGGAATTCACAACATTATAATTTCTCCGGGATCAAGAAATGCCCCCTTAACGATTGGTTTCGCCCAAAATCCTAATTTTAAGTGTTACAGTATTGCAGATGAGCGTTGTGCTGCATTTTTTGCTTTGGGAATTGCCCAGCAAACAAAAAAGCCAACGGTTGTTGTCTGTACATCTGGGTCGGCATTATTAAATTATTATCCCGCTGTAGCCGAAGCATTTTACAGCCAGATTCCGTTGATTGTAATTTCGGCAGATCGTCCGCAAAATAAAATTGATATTGGTGATGGTCAAACGATTCGCCAGCAAAATGTTTTCCAGAATCATTCGGTTTTCAATGCTAATTTAACTGAAGAAGCTTCGGAAGAAAATGACCTTAAAATAAATAAAGCTATAGAAACGGCAATTCTTCAAAAAGGACCTGTTCACATTAATGCACCTTTTGAAGAGCCTCTTTATGAAACCACAGACACACTTTCAGTTGAACCAAAAATCACACGTGCTGATGAAATCATTGAAAAAAAAGCAATTGAAAATGTAGCAGATTTTGTTTCAATTTGGAATTCAGCTAAGCGAAAACTGGTTTTAGTTGGTGTAAATGAAGGAGATTCTATTGATCCAAAAACAATTGAAAACCTAGCTAATGACCCATCAATTGTTGTGCTGACTGAAACTACTTCTAATTTGCATCATCCCAATTTTATTAATAGTATAGACACCTTAATTACTCCTTTTGATGATTCAGACTTTAAGGAATTTGAACCTGAAATTTTAATAACCTTTGGAGGAATGGTAGTTTCCAAGCGTATTAAAGGCTTTCTAAGAAAATACAAACCACAGCATCACTGGCACATTGATACGCTGCGTGCTTATGACACATTCAATGCACTGACCAAACATTTTGTAATGCAGCCAAATGATTTTTTTAATGATTTATTGCCTAAAACTATTTTTACAGAAAGTGATTATTTTGAGCAAATTAATCAGGTCTATCAGCTCCGAAAAATTAAAAGGAAAAAGTATTTAGAAAAAGTACCATTTTCAGATTTTAAAGTATTCAAAGAAATAATCGAATCTTTGCCCAAAAGTACTCAGTTACAGATTAGTAATAGTTCGGCTATTCGATATGCACAATTAATTGATATTGATTCTTCTATCGAGGTTTTTTGCAACAGAGGCACGAGTGGTATCGATGGAAGTACCTCCACAGCAATTGGCGCTGCTGTCGCGAGTCAAAAACAAACCATTTTTATTACCGGCGATATAAGCTTTTTATACGACAGCAACGCTTTGTGGAATGCATATATTCCTAAAAATTTCAAAATCATTTTGATTAATAATGGAGGAGGAGGAATTTTCAGGATTTTGCCGGGGCATCAAGAAAAACCTGTTTTTAATACTTATTTTGAAACTTCACACCATTTAACAGCAGAGCATCTGGCAAAAATGTATCACATGAATTATTTTACGGCAGCTGATACCGATTCATTAGACAAAAACATCATATCTTTTTATGAAACCAATGACGCTCCTGCTATTTTAGAAATATTTACGCCTACTGCTGAAAATGATGTTGTTTTGAAACAATATTTTAAAGAGTTGATTTAAGAAATAATATACAATAATAAAAAAAGCGACAATTTAGGCGCTTTTTTTGACTATTTTATCTAATTGGAATTGGAAAAACAGGGAGGCTTGAATGACCTAAGGCATCAACTGTTTGTACAGCAAAGAAATAGTTGTCTTTAGAGTATGGAATTTCAGCTTTAGTATCTTTTGTAAAAAAAGTCTTTTCCCAATGAGAAGATGAAGTTTCCCTCATCAAAATTTGGTATCCGAATTGTGGTTTATCTTCTGGAGCATTCCAGATTAAAGTAGATGAATTAGAAAGGTTTTTAACTTCAATTCCAACATTTACAGGAGCTTTTGGAGACCAGGCCAGATTAGCTAAAACAGCTAGGTTTGCACATGTATTTTTTCTCAAATAATCGAAATCCATAAATTCAGGAAGATCGCCAAATTTAGTATTGTTTTCTGTTCTCAAATCCTGATGCTGATGATCAAAGTTTTCATTCATTTCACAAAAACGAACCGCAGTAAAACCATTTTGACTAAATGGAGTATGATCACCACCGCGTAAAAAACGATCATTTCTATACACTAATTTTACAGAAAGCTGATCAACATATTGTTCTGTTACTGTTTTAATATAACGGGCTAATAATCTTGAAGGACTGTCATTATCACGATTAGTTGCTTTACGCATTTTAGCTTCTTCTTCAGTTTCTAAAAACGGAATAGTTTCACTAAACACCCTGACTTGTGTATTGTCTCTTAAATTAGTTTCGCTAGATAGACTGTTGCCAATCATGTCATTATTTAACATAGCAATAATATTCCAGTTAGATGCTTTTGCTAACTCTGCCAGATGTCTGGATCCATACAATCCTTGTTCTTCACCTGTTACAGCTACAAAAATGATCGTAGCAGAAAAAGATCTTTTACTCATTATTTTTGCGAGCTCCATTACAGCAGCAACTCCTGAACCATCATCATTTGCACCAGGTGCATCAGATGTTACATTCATTACATCAGAAACACGTGAATCAAGATGTCCGCTAATAATAAGTACACGATTATCATTAGGATTTGTTCCTTTTAGAGTTGCCATTACATTCCCCAGCTGACTGTCGGTTATAATTCGTTTTCCATCTGCTTTGACCGTAAAATAGTCTATTGTCGAAGTAAGTCTTCCGCCAGATTCTAAGGCATATTTATCAAACTCAGATTTTACCCATTGTTGTGCAGCGCCAATCCCTTTTGTTTTGCTTTTAGTATCACTTAAAGTATGTCGGGTTCCAAAAGTGACTAATTTTCGAATAGTTGCTTCCAAATTTTGAGTCTTAACTTCAGAAATCATTTTTTTTATCTCCGAATCTTCAGCAACCTGAGAAATAGCTATTTGATAAAAAGACAAAAAGATAAAAACGAAATAAAAGATATTTTTTTTCATTTGATGGGAGAATTATTTAATGTTCTCAAATTTAATTATAATAAAAGAGGCTCGTTCACTTTTTATAAAAATATTTTTCGCTGTACTCACTTTCAAACTTCGTACATTTGCATTTTAAAACTTAGCTGAGTCAGCTTAGAACTTCAGAATATGATTGAAATAGGAAAATACAATACACTTACCATATTACGTGATACAAAAGTGGGTTTGTTTTTAGGAAATCCTGAAAAAGACCCGGAAGGAATTCATGATATATTACTACCAAATAAATACGTTCCTAATGAATTTGAAATAGGCGAAGAACTCGTTGTTTTTGTTTATTTGGATCATGAACAGCGCCCGGTTGCTACAACACTTGAACCTTATATTTTGCTGAATGAATTCGCACTCCTACGAGTGAATTATATCAATCAGGTTGGAGCATTTATGGATTGGGGAATGGAGAAGGATATTCTCGTTCCGTTTAAGGAACAGGCGCGTCCGATGGAAAAAGGGAAACGTTATCTTGTTTACCTTTACATGGATGAGAAGACAAAACGTTTAGTAGCATCAAGTAAAACCAATCAGTTCCTGAGTAATGATAATTTAACGGTTGAAAAAGGGGAAGAGGTTGATTTAATCGTTTCTCACATTACAGAAATCGGTATTAACGTTATTATTAACGAACAGCATAAAGGATTACTTTATAAAGATGAAGTATACGACGATTCGATAAGGACAGGCGACAGAATGCGGGGCTACATCAAAAATATTCGTCCAGATAACAAAATAGATGTAGCATTGCAAATTCAGGGGTATCAAAGTATCGAACCTAATGCAGAGAAAATTTTAGATGAATTAAGAGCTAATCGCGGCTTTCTGCGTTTAAATGATAATTCACATCCTGAAGATATCAAGACAGTTTTAAAAATGAGTAAAAAAACGTTCAAAAAAGCAATAGGTGCTTTGTATAAAGAAAAACTCATAGAAATAAAAGAGGACGGTATTTATCTTGTAAAAGAATAAATTCGATTCTATTCGCAAAAAAAGCTCAAAAGTTATATAACTTTTGAGCTTTTTTTTAATTTTTTCGGTGTTTCCATCTTTTGTGTGTCCACAAATAATATTCGGGCACTTCGTAAATTTGTTTTTCCAATTCCTTTATATACATTTCTGTAATTTTGAAATCTTCATAATCTTTTGGATTATCTGCAAGAGTAAGAAAAGTAGCTTCATAGTAGCCTCTTTTTACCTTTTTAACTTTTACCATTATAACGCTTAAGTCGTATTTTTTTGCAAGCATTTCAGCACCGGTATGCACTGGAACTTCAATTCCCATAAAATCGTTCGAATGAAAAATACGGTCTGATTTAGGTGACTGATCACTGGCTAAACCATATAAGCTTAGTTTTCCTTCACGCTGGTTTTGTGCCATAAGTGGAATAGCATTTTTGGTTGGAATCATTTCGCAATTATATTTCGTACGAATTTTCCGAATCAATTTGTCAAAATATGGATTAGCAAGTTTTTTATATACAGCAACTCCCTGAAATCCAAGTTTAGGATTAATGGTCAAAAGCCATTCATAACTTGCATAATGTGAGGCTACTAATATTACACTTTTTCCTTTTTTAGCATAATCTAATATGAGATCTATGTTAGTGACATGGAATCTCTTTTCCATTTCCTCAGGTGAAATACTCATTGTTTTAATCATTTCTAAAAACATGTCGCACATATGCTGATAAAATTTCTTTTCGATTTTTTTTCTTTCAGCATCATTCAAATGAGGCAATGCAAGTGACAGGTTCTCGCGGACAACTTTTTTACGATAACCAATAATATAATACACCAGAAAATAAACACAATCTGAAAACCAGTAAAATATTCTAAATGGAAGTATGGAAATAAGCCACAGTATGGGATAGGCTAAGATATAAATGAGAAACTGCATCTAATTTTTTTTGCAAAGATAAAATAAAAAAAATTTCGGACTTAAAATTTAGTAAATCTCTAACCTTTCCTGAGAATGCTTATATTTACAATTCACAATAATTATTATTTATGAATACCATTTTGATAGGAATTATCATTGCCAATGTTTTAATTAGTTATAAAGGGTTTAACGATCTTTATTTTTTTAGAAAATACGAATTTCATGTAGGAAGCATTCGTTCGGGCGAACAAATCAGGATGTTGTCTTCGGGCTTTTTGCATGCAGATATGATGCACCTGGCTTTTAATATGCTGACACTTTGGTTTTTTGCCCCAGTAGTTTTAAACTGGCTTGGTACTTTTTCCTTTGTTTTAGTTTATTTTGGAAGTTTAATTTTTGGGAGTCTCCTTACAATGATTTTTCATAAAAATGATTATAGCTACAGGGCAGTAGGAGCATCCGGTGCTGTAACGGGTGTTTTATATTCGGCTATTTTATTGCAGCCTGATATGATGCTGGGAATCTTTTTTGTAATTCCGATTCCAGCCTACCTTTTCGGAATTTTATACTTATTGTATTCGATTTACGGAATGAAAGCCAAAAATGATAATATTGGACACACAGCACATTTTGGAGGAGCTGTAGGAGGTTATTTGATTACTTTGATAAAAGAGCCATCATTAATTGCAGATCATAGTTTGATGACAATCTTACTCGCAATTCCTATTTTGATACTTTTTGTTATGGCGAAATTCGGGAAATTGTAATGCTGGCACAACTTTTGAAATGCCCTTATCAATAATCTTAAATATAACAAAAATGAAAAAACTAGTCTTATTTTTAACAATAACGTTTATGACAATGTCTTACGGCCAGGAAACAAAACAAATTCCCCAAATCAATGTTAACGGAGAAGGAAAAGTAAAAATTGTTCCGGATCAGGTTACGATATCTGCTACAGTTGAAACCAAAGGAAATAATGCTAAAGATGTCAAAAAACAAAATGACGAAAAAATCGACGCTGTTTTAAAATTCATCAAAAAAATGAATATTCCAACGGCTGATTTTAGAACAAAACAGGTTGCACTCAACCCGCAGTACGATTATGAAAAAAAGAAAACAAGCTACAATGCGGTTCAGACAGTAGAAATTCTGTTGAAAGATTTGTCTAAATATGATGAGTTGATGGAAGGACTGGTTCAGCAAGGCATTAATCGTATCGATAAAGTTTCTTTTGAGTCGTCTAAATTAGCACAGCATCAATCAGAAGCAAGAAAATTAGCGATGAAAGATGCTAAAGCAAAAGCAGAAGATTATGTTTCAGTGTTAGGACAAAAAATAGGGAAGGCTTTTGTTATTTCGGATAATTCACAAATATATCAGCCACAGCCTATGTACGCTTCCATGAGAATGAAGGAATCTGCAGATTCAGTTCCATCAAATGAGACAATGGCCATTGGAGAAATTGAAATCACTGCCAATGTAAGTGTTAGTTTTATTCTGGATTAAATTTTTACATCCAAACTTATATTATAAAATCCAAATACCAAATCATACTGGTGTTTGGATTTTTTTATTCCATTCTAACTTTATGAAGATTGATTTTAATAAGCATAGTGTCAACTTATTCATTAAAAAAAGCTTAATTAAAAATGAATAATTTTATCAGATGAGTTAGTTTAATATCCGTTTTTTTACAAGAAAGGCTGCCCGGAAAGGCAACCTTTAATGACTAATTAAAAAAAATGTATGCTAAAGTTCCTATTTTCCTGAAGTTTTTTCAGGATTCATAATCACTTCGACGCTACTTGAACTATCCAAAACGTGCTTACTAAACTGCTGAATAGTTTTTTGGTCAATTTTAGAAATTAAATTTTTATATTCTTCATCCTGTAAAAACGGAATCTGATTTAAACTGTTGTTGTAAAGAGTTGTATTCCAGAAAGAGTTGGTTTTTAATGATTCTTCGCGGTTTTTAAGAAGTGCTTTTTTAATATCTTCCAGATCATTTGCATTAACCGGAACTGTCTTCAAATCATTTAATTCTTTCCATACAATCTGCATTAATTTCTCCTGTTTGTCTGGATTACAATCAAAAGTTAATGCAAGACTGAATGTTGGTGAAGGAATTTGTTCCAGATTACCGCCAACGTTTACACCATAACTTCCGCCTTCTTCCTCGCGAATGGTCTGTAAAAAGCGTTTAGACAATAACTCACCAATGATGTACATCGTCATTGCATTTTCTTTGCTGTACTCGGTTTTACCAGTTAAATTCAGATAAACAGTTGCTTTTGGAACTTCCATTGGACGTGTGAAATGCACCACTGTTTTTCCTTTTTTAGGTTCGATATGATGATCAACGAAATTTTCTTTTACAGCCGGATTCGATTTTAAGTTTCCGACGTATTTCTGAATTAATTCTAACCCTGAGTCCGGAATATTTCCAACAAAAATAAACGTAAAATCAGCTGCATTTTTGATTCGGTCGCGGTAAATATTTTCTGCTTTTTTCAGATCAATCGTTTCAAGGAATTTTTCATTGAAAAGGAAAGTTCTTGGATTATGATTCGAATTTGCTAAATCAATAGAATCCTTAAAGGCGCTTCCGTTATCTTTTTTAATAGTTTCTAAACGGTTTTTATATTGCTCTTTTAAAATATTAAAAATGTTTGGATCAAAACGCGGCGCTTCAAAAGAAAGGTACATTAACTGCAGCATCGTTTCAAAATCGGCTTTGTTTGAACTTCCCTGAAATCCCTGTGTTTCGTCACCAATAAACGGAGCAGACTGGACTACTTTTCCGGTTAGTTTTTCTTTTAAACCAATAGTGTCAAAATTTCCTAAACCGGAAGATCTTGCAATTGTAGTTGCAATTTCGGCTGATGCTAAATCTTCTGTTTTTACTAAAGATTTACCTCCTTTTGAAAAAGCAGAAAAAACAATCTGATCCTGAGAATAGTTCGTTGGCAAAACAATTATTTTGGCATCATTTTCTAAAATATATCCTTTTGCATCTTTTATTCCGGCAACTTCAAATGTTTTTTTGATGGCAGCTGGTTTTAATTCTTTTTCGATCAAAGGCGCATTGTTTTCTTTTTTAGTGTAAGGTTCCAAAGACATGCTTTCTACCTTTTTCATCACATTGGTAACAGCTTCTCTTGTTGGTAAATTAGCTTTATCATCTTCAGATCCTGTTACCAAAACAACCTGATTAGTTGGTCTCTGGATTGTTTTAGCATAAGCGTTCAATTCTTCCATAGTGATGCTTTTAATGATTCCGACAATCAGTTTATAATCATCATCGGCAGAAAGAAACGGTTTTGCTTTCAGGAAATAATTGGTCAGTTTATCAGCCCAGCTTTCGTTATCGACTTTATCTTTATTGCTCAGAAAATCATCATATGAACTGATAAAAAGTTTTTTGGTGCGGTCTAATTCCACTTGTGCGGCACCAAATCGTCTCATACGTTCCGCTTCTGTGTAAGCTTCTTCAAAAGCTTCGGTTACTTTTCCTTTTTTGGCTGAAGCCGAAATATTAAATGAGGTATTTAATCTTGAAACCGGTTCAAAATAAGCCTTAATATTCAATGCTGAACCCTGATTTTTTAAAATTAATTCTTTGAAACGATTGTTTAGGATATTGGTATAAAAAGAGTTCATAACATTTTTTCGGGTAATAATACTGTCTTTCACCAAGGGTTCATCCAAAACATATTGCAGTGTAATTTCTGTAGAAGAAGCTTCTTTATCGGTTGCCGTTCCGAAATATAACTCATCATGATTTGGTATTTTTTCATACGTTCTAACTGCTGCTTTTTTAGCTAAAGGAATGCCCGAAAAGATGTTTTTTACTTTTTCCTCCATTAACTTAACATCAATATCGCCTACTATAATTACAGCCTGCAAATCGGGTCTGTACCATTTTTTATAGTAGTTTCGCAATTCTGCATATTTGAAATTATTGATGATATCTAAATCACCAATCACATCTCTTTTGCTATATTTTGAATTTTTATACAAAACCTGATCCGTCTGCATTTTTAGTCTGAAATCACTTGTACGTCTTGTTCTCCATTCTTCTCTGATGACACCTCTTTCGGCATCAATTTCTTCGTTGGTTAAAGACAAAGATCCGGACCAGTCGTGCAGAACCCAAAGGGTAGAGTCAATCAGTTTTTCATTAGTTACCGGAACTGTGCTGATGTTGTAAACGGTTTCATCCTGAGCGGTATAAGCATTAATGTCTTTACCGAACTTTACTCCATTTTTTTCCAGCATTTTAATGATGCCTTTTCCTTTAAAATGTTCGGTTCCGTTAAATGCCATGTGTTCCAGAAAGTGCGCGAGTCCGTTTTGGTTATCGTCTTCCAAAATGGCACCCACATTTTGAACGAAATAAAAACTAGCCCTGTCTTTTGGTTCTTCGTTATGCAGGATATAATAGGTTAAACCATTTTTTAATTTGCCGGTCGTAACATTTTTATCCAGCGGAATTGTGGTTTTGAATTGCGAAAATGCACCGTGAAAAGACAGCAGCAGAATCCCAAAGATGATATTTTTTTTAGTCATTTTTTTATTTTTTATCCAATGGTGGTCGTTAAAAAAGTAATTTGGGTATTTTTTGATTGGGGGACAAAAAACAAATCGAAAATCATTTCTAACGACACCAGTGGGGGTAATTTTATCTTCTATTTCTTCTAATCAATATGAAAGCACCGCTTAAAATGATCAGTAAAGGAAATAATGCAATAAATAGAATTTTGCCTATGAACACCTGATTTGAACTGACTGTAATCTTTTTATCGATTTTTCCAGGACGTGTCGTATCTATAGGGAATTCGTAATTAGTTAACCAGCTGAAAATGTCTGTCACAAACTGAAATGTTCCCGAACCACCCCTGCTTAACTCCGCATTTCCCATAAAATCGGCATCACCTGCCACAATTATTTTCTGCGATTTTCCATGGATAGTTCTCGTTAAAGCAACAACTAACGGAACTGATTTTTGAGAAGGCTGTTTTTTTAGTTCTTTCGGAAAAGAGGTAATACCCGTTTGAGATTCCCAGGTCGGCTGATGGTTTGTTTTTAATAATGGTGTTACTTTAAACCCTGTTTCTTTATCTGTTATAATACCGCTGCTTCCCAGAAACGGAATTGGATTATTAATTTTTGAAAGCTTAATTAAAGTAGTGTCAACATCTTTTTGAAGTTCTGTTACCAGAAAATCCGGTGAGTTGGTTTCGCTTTCCTGAATTAAGGCCTGTTTTGTAAAACTCAATCCTAATTTTTCTGTTATTGCTGCCAAAGCCGAATTCGTTTCAGGTTCTGCCAGAAGCATTATATTTTTGCCCTGATCGATGTACTTGGTAATTCGGTCAACAGCACCCTGGCTAAGCTGTGTTTTAGGATCCGCAAGTATTAAAATATCAGTATCGGCCGGAATATTTTGTGCGTTGATATCGACTGTAGCCACATCAAATCCCTGATTGATTAACGAATATCTGAACGTAATTTCATTAAAAGCGGTTTTGTAATTCTTATCTCCGATCTTGGAAATACTGCGTTCCATGTTTCCGGTTGTTAAAACTACTTTCGGAGCCTTTACCACCAATCGTTTTAAAGCTACAGAAATTTCTTTTTCACTAGGAGCTTTAAAAAAATCATCGTAGAATCTCAAAAATGTTTTTTTTCCATTGTATTCCACTGTTCTCACTACGCGATTCTGTTCTGGTCCAAGATCAATAATTTTCTTAATTTCAGCAGGATTGTATAATTTTTTTAGCTTCATATCCTGTGATTCAACCATTTTTTCAGCAAGCTGTTTGTCGCTTAATCCCGGATTTTGTCGATAAAGTTCTGCATTTGTAGAAGTATCATAATAATAGACATAGTTCATTTCAATTTGTGGAAGATAGCGTGTATATTTAGCAAAGCTGGCAATGTCTTCATTTTGAGAATATGGCATAGCCATATAATAATTTACATCAAGAATATTATCATAAGCCGTAATCTTAATCGGACCATTAATCTGCTTCACAATATCCAAGCTGTTTTGGGTAAGTGTCCTGTCTTTTGTTCGGGTCATATCATAGTAGAAAGTAAGGGCTGCCCTTGATGTAATGTAACCAAGTGATAATACGACAGTAATTAACAAACTGTATTTTAGGGTTCTTTTTGAAGCCGTTTGTGTGTCACGCCCAGTCTGTAGTTTATAGATACTCAATACAATAAAAAGACCGCTGACCAACACAAAATAAAGCACATCTTTACTGATAATCAAACCTTCAAGCATTTCATTTGCGCGTCCTGCGATAGATAAAAAATATGTAATGTCTTTTAGAATCTCAACATCCTGCCAAAGCTTACCAATGAAATTTAAACCTGCTAAAACGACCAAAGTGCTGATAGCAGCTACGACCTGGTATGACGTAAGACAGGACATAAAAAGTCCGATTGCGGCATAGGTGCAAACTAATAAATACAAGCCAATCAAACCTGAAATAGCAAATTTAACATCCAGGTTTTCAATAGAAAATCCGGCTATAATAACCTGTATACCCAAAATCGCAATAAAAAGCATACAATATGAAGCAATGGCGAGGTATTTTCCCAATACAATTTCTTTTATTTTAATGGGTGATGAAAGTAAAAGCTTGATAGAACCGCTGTTAATTTCACGGCTTACCAACCCCATTGTTAATAGTGGGACATACAAATACAGATAATTCTGCATTTCAGTAAAAAGTCCGCTGAATCCTGAAAATATAATCTGAGACAAGTTGTCCATTTCCTGCCCGATTTTTTGTGATCTTTCAAAACGTTCGATTGAGTCGAAGAATTTCCAACTGGACTGAATTGAAAATATGACTAAAACGACCCAGGCGACAGGAGAATAAAACATCGTGTTGAGTTCTGTTTTAGCAATTCTGTATATTGTTTTCATTTGTTTGTATTTAAGAAAGAATAGCGTTTTTAGAAGGTGCTTTTTTAGATAATTGGGCAAAAATTTCGTCAAGGGATACTTTTTCGAACTGGATTTCGCGTAATTTCCAGTTGTTAGAAACGCTCAGTGCTACGATTTTCTCTGCTATTTCCTGCGTTCCTGAAAAAGTAATTTGTACTTTTTTAGGAGAAAGATAAACAGCTTCTGTAATTTCTGAAATTTCTTTCAGGATATTAACCGCAGGCGGATTTTCAAAACTGGCGGTTAAAGTATTGGCTTCAATATAATTATTAAAAGCATCGAGTGTATCAGAGAAAACCATATGTCCGTTTTCAATCATTCTGATATCCTGGCATGTAGCCTGAACTTCAGAAAGAATGTGCGAAGAGAATATTACGGCCTTATCCTGAGCAATTTTTTTGATTAGGTTTCTCACTTCCAAAATCTGATTAGGGTCCAGTCCGTTTGTCGGTTCATCCAGAACAACAAGCTTCGGTTCATGGATAATGGCTTGGGCGATCCCCACACGCTGCCTGTACCCACCTGATAAGTTTTTGATTAGCCTGTGGCTGAAATGCGAAATACCGCATTTTTCTTTTGCTTTTTCGACCGCATTTCTCAAATCTTCTTTTTTTACCAGTCTTAGCTGTGCGCAGTGAATCAAGTATTCATCTACTGTTAAATCAAGGTGAAGAGGCGGTGTCTGCGGTAAAAAACCGATTAGTTTTTTAGCTTCGACAGGATTTTTCTTTAAATTGATTCCGTCAATGAATATATTTCCTTTGGTCTGGTTTAAAACGCCGCAGAGAATATTCATCGTGGTCGATTTTCCGGCTCCATTTGACCCTAAAAGGCCTAAAATCCTGTTTTCTTTGATTTCAAAACTGATATTTTGTATTGCCCAATCCTTACTGTATTGATGCGACAAGTCCTCAACTCTTACAATTGTTGTCTCCATAGTGTTTTTTAAATTGCAAGAATGTATTTTTTACTAAAACACATTCTTGCATCAATTTTAGTGTTTAATATCCTGAATTTTGTTTTAAGAAAGGATTAGAGCGAATAGCTTCTTCAGGTATTGGATATAAACGGTCAGTAGTTTTCCAGATTTTGTCTGGTAAAATAGACAGGGTTTCATCCAGTTTTCCGTTTCTTTTAAGATCCATCCATCTGTGCCCGTTTTCTGCAAAAAACTCACGTTGTCTTTCCAGCGCAATTAAATCCAGTAATTGATTAGGATCTGTTAAAGTAGTATTCCCAAGTAATGCTCTGTTTCGAATGACATTAATATCTTCCTGAGCTCCAGTAATATCATTTGATTTTACTCTGGCTTCGGCTCTTATCAAATATAACTCTGCCAATCTAAGTACTGTCGAGCGTTCTGAAAGCGAACTACCAAAATTAACTTTGTACTTATAGGGTGCAACTCCTAAAAATACCCCGCCTCTAAAAATATCAACTGTCCAATTGGTTTTCCTGTCATCGCCTTTTTCAAAAAGGGCATTTCCTTTTCTTAATAATGACCGGCCACCGGTTGTAAATACAAAAGCACCTTCATAAGTATAATTGACATTATAATAAGGTATTTGAAGAATAGATTCCTCATTGTCTGAAATAAATGGACTATTTGACTCACTCAAACCTGTAATTATTTTGTAGGTTCCCGTTTCGTTTAGTACTGCAGTAGCATGTGTAGCTGCATCAGTCCATTTTCCTAAATACAAATTTACTCGTGAAAGCATAGCCTCAGCAGCCCATTTTGTAGCTCTGATTCTTTGTTGTTGCTTATATTTTGAATAGTCCGTTGGAAGATCTTTTGAAGCATCAGTTAAATCAAGTATAATTTGTGCATAAACAGCTTCTTGAGAGGATTGCGGCAACAATGCAGAAACATCAATATTTGTAGTGAGTACTAATGGTACATCACCCCAAATATTGGTCAGGTAAAAATAACAATAGGCTCTTAAAAATTTTGCTTCTGCAATCCACTGTTTGCTTTTAACAGGATTGAGGGTAGTGCTTTTGCTCACTCCTTCAATAACATTATTAGCATTATAAATTGTTTTGTATAGTTCTGTCCACATTGAGCCTATGGTACTATCAATATTCTGGATTTCATTACTACTATAAACATTTGCAATGCCATTTTGGGGTATTAATTCGTCAGAAGTCTGTCCAAGAATGCTATGTACATTATTGTAGTAAAATGCGGTAACCATACTCTGATAAATTCCGTTTACAGCAGCCTCTGCTGTTGGATCTGAAATATATACAGTTTTAGATGATATTTCGTTAACAGGAATGTCGACATCCAGCATATCGTCACAGCCTGTAAGTCCTGCTAAAAGAAAAAACGAAAATATATAGGTATATTTAGTGAAAATATTTTTCATAATTTGTAGAATTAAAATGTAAACTGAGTTCCAAAAGTTATTGTACGTAATGGAGGCAATGCCAATCCTTGTGTTTCTGGATCAAGCCCTTTATATTTGGTAAAGGTTACTAAATTCTGCCCCTGAAGCGAAAGACGGATTGCTTTTATATATTTCTGAGTTCTTTCCTTTAGAGGAACCTGGTAAGAGGCATTTACATTTTTAAGTTTTATATAAGATGCATCGATCATAGTAGCATTTGACCCCATATAATCATAGAAGCCACTCTGATAACCTGAGCTTAGAACATTTCCTTGTGCCAAGTAATCTCTATACTCATCTATCTGAAAATTAGCATTACTATAAGGATATCCTGGCTGAGCACCCTGAGTAGCCATTAATGTTGTGCCATCCTGTTTTACGAATTGGAATAGAAAGTCAAGAGTAAAGGCTTTATAGCTAATTGTATTTGAGATACCGCCATAATATTTTGGATATACTGGACCATAATATTCTCTGTCCCCCACTTTTGTATCTGCTAATCCGCGGGAAATTTTTCCGTCCCCGTTTGCATCTTTAAATTGTGGTTCTCCATTAATATTGCCTGTATAAGTATATAAATATCGGCTGCCTAAAGGTCTGCCCACAACGTATTGAGAGTAATAGCTGGTAAATTCAATACCATCAAATTTGGCTAATTTATTTGAGTTAGTCGAAATATTAAAAGAAGTTGACCACGTTAAATCTTTGGTACGGATGTTTGTTGTACTTAAAGTGAATTCCCATCCTTGATTTTCAACTTGAGCAGGTAAATTTGCTGTATAAGTGGTAAATCCTGCTTGTGGACTAAGTGTATAATCGACTAATTGATTACTGGAACTATTTTTGTAATAAGCTGTAGTGAAAGAAATACGATCCTTAAGGAAACTTAAATCTAAAGCTGCTTCAAATTTCTTGGTAAGCCCCCATTTAATATTTGGATTGGCAATTTTGGTAGCCACCATAGAAGGATTTCCAAGACCATAAGTGCGTGCTTGATAAGTATCGGCATATCTGTAATTTCCAATCTCGTCGCTTCCAATTTCTCCATAGCTGGAGCGGATTTTACCAAAACTTAGCCATGAGTTGTCCTTTAAGAACTTTTCTTCGGTAAAAATCCATGCTCCTCCAACAGAACCAAAATTTCCATAACGGTTATTAGCACCAAATTTAGAAGAACCATCTCTTCTGAAGTTTACATTCAGAATGTATTTGTTTTCAATATTATAATTAAGTCTGCTGAAAAGAGAAATGTATTTGTATTCTGAACTTCCATTAGATGCAGATATTGTTCCTGCAGCTGCTACATTACCAATCAAATTATCAGAAGAATATTCTGAGGCACTTAAAAAAGCCGGCATTTCAGCTTTTCTGTCCTGCCACGATCCTCCAACAAGTGCTGTAAGGTTGCCTTTCCATAATTGGGTTGTATAATTAAGCTGAGGCTCTATGGTAAAATTATTGGTATTGTTTGTTGAAGTAGTGTAAGATCTATTTGTATCATATCCATTCGCTTCGTCATATACGTAGTTACTGGCAGACGCAGGCATAAACTGTTTTGTAAGCATTTGAGCCCTTCCGTATCCCAAATCTGTTTTAAAAGAAAGCCCTTTTACGATTTCATATTGAAGGGCTAAACTGGTAATTAAGTTAAGTCCTTTATCATCAACTCTTTTTCCTAACGCAGCAAGAGGATTAATATCACTAAAATAATCCGGAGACCAGTAATAACTGCCATCTGCATTATAAATTGGGCGGTTGGGAGCAGTGCCTACTGCATAAGTTGTGATATCAAAAAAAGGAAGCTGATTATGATCTGTTGATAAAAGGACAGATGCTCCTATTTTTAATTTTTTATCCAGTGTGCTGTGATTTAAATTAAAGTTTGTAGAGAATTTATCGTAGGTGAAATCTCCGGGTACAACAGTAGTTTCTTTATGGTAAGCGGCACTTAAAAGAAAGTTTGTGGTATCATTTCCACCTCTTAATGAACCTGAATAATTATTGAAATTTGCTGTACCACCTATCAATTTTTTCTGCCAGTTGGTGTATGCATTAGGATCCCAGTCTGTAATAGCAATACCGTTACTATCCACATTTGCAACATCACCATTATTGTCTAAGGCAGTTTGTAGCATATTCAGGTAAGCAGGGGTATCTAATGTTTTTATCATATGGGCTACTTCAGAGACCCCGGAGTTTGTCGTTATAGTAAATTCTGTTTTTCCAGCCTTTCCTTTTTTGGTTGTAATAAGTACAACACCATTAGCTCCTCTTGAACCATAAATGGCCGTAGCATCAGCGTCTTTAAGGATTTCAATACTTTCTATATCATTTGGATTCAGAATGTTTAATGGGCTTGTTCTTTTTTGTGCTCCCCTAACAACTTGCATATTTGCCTGACCTCCATCTTTTTGAGACTGTTCTTTTATATCATCACCTATATAAGGAACTCCGTCTATAATATAAAAGGGTAGGTTGTCTCCCTGAATAAAATTTCGACCACGTATACTAATATTCATATCGCTTCCTGCATATCCTGATGTCTGTGTAACAAAAACCCCCGGAGTTCTTCCTTGTAATGTTTGCAAAATGTTAGTTACCGGCTGTTTTTCAATATCTTCAGCTGTAATTTTAACTACAGATCCTGTATTTGTTCTTTTGGTAGTTGTCCCATAACCAATTACTACGATTTCATCAAGTTTAGCTAAATCTGGCTGCATTTTGATGGTAACTGTAGTTTGGTTTTCGACTGTAACATCTTGTGTTTTATACCCTAAGTAGGATATTCTGAGTACATGTTTTCCTGATGGTAATTCTATAGAGAATTGCCCATCGAAATCAGATACCCCATGCTTGTTACTTCCAACAAGAAAAACGCTCACCCCGGGTAGAGGAAATCCGTTTTCATCTAAAATTTTTCCGCTTAGGTAATAATTAGCTTCGGCTTTTGTCTCTTTGAGATTTTCTTTTTTATAAACAATAACATTTTGATCTACTTGTTTATAAACCAGATTACTGCCCTGAAATGCAGCATTTAAAATTTCACTTACTGATCTTCTCCCTTTTGGTGTACTAATTTTAGGGAAATTATTAATAAGCTGTGGCTGATAAGCGAACAGTAATCCCGTTTTATTTTCAATAGTTTTAAACAGGGTTTTAATATCCTGATTGTGAAGTTCAATATCAACAGATATCGTTTCTAAACTCTGACCACTCATTTCATTTGCAAATACCATAGGAGTACCGCACGTGAGTAAAAAAATGTAGAATAAACTGATGCGCATGATCATGATGGTTTTTTTTGAAAGCCCGAACAAAGAATTGTTCTTTTCACTTTCAAACATGGTTGTTTTAAAGCGTAATTTCATAAATTTGCTTGTTTTTAATGGTTACTGGTTTAATTATTAAGAATCGAGGCCATCTGGTGTAGGAGCTGGATGGCTTTTTTGTATTTATTATAGATTTTGGTTTTAAGGTTAATATTTATTTTATTTAGCTTTCTAAAGTAGGAGGTTTAGTCAGCCTTTTTCTTTTTTAATTATTCGCAGCCTTTTCCATCCAAAATGATGGTTCCGGTTTTGTTGTAACGATATTCTGTTTCAATAACACTCGAAATTACTTTTAAGACATGATCCAGATCTTCATCATTAAGGAAACTCGCGGTTATCCTGCAATTCCTGATTTTTTCATTCGATAATAAAATCTGTACTTTGTATTTCTGCGAAATTAAAGCAACAGCTTCTTCCATATTGATATCGTCCAGAATCAGGTAGTTGCTTTTCCATTCGGTTACAACGGCAGCACTTATTTTATTCTGTTCAAAACTTAAATTATTTTTATTTACTTTAATCTGCTGATTAGGAGTTATTATACCATATATTTTTTCTGCATCTCCAACCTGAACTTTACCTCTTGTCACCGTAACTTCTATATTTTTAGAAGAATCAAAAGCATTAATATTAAATGCAGTACCCAAAACTTTCGTCTGTACCTTGCCGGTATGTACGATGAAAGGCTTCTTTTCGTTTCTTTTGATGTCAAAAAAAGCTTCCCCGGTGAGGGTTACTTCACGCGTTTTGTTACCAAAAGAATTCTGTTCATATTTTAAGGTACTATTGTCGTTCAGTATAACCGTACTTCCATCTGGCAGACGAACCAATTGTTTTCCGCTAAAGTCTACCGAAGTATTTTCTGCAATTACAGGTTGCTCAGTAACGGGAATAGTATTTTCTGTTTTTGGTTTAAAAAACAGGCTGTTGCCAATCGCGATTAAAGCAATGATACTCGCTGCAGCGAAGAGCAGGCGCACGACCACCTTTTTATTGCTTCTTTGTGGTTCTAATGAAACCACTTTTTGGCTATTTTCTGAATCTGACAAAATCCTGTTGAGTATGTAATCGCTCTTTTCCTTGTCTAACAATTCAGAAGAAGGATTTTCCCTAAGCATCAAATCAATTTTTTCTTTTAAGAAGTCGTCATGATAATTCAGCTGGATCATTTCCATCAATTTCTGCTCATCAGAAACCGACAATTTATTCTTCAGATAGCTTTCAAATAATTCTTCGAATTTTTTTTGCTGCATGTCCTGTATATTAAGTTAGTGCTTATTTAAAATTTGAGGTTATTTTTTTAGTATACTAAAAGTAGGGGGTAGTACCTGTTTTTAGCATGTTTTTATTATAAAGACAGTTAAAAAAAGGGGAGGGAGTAGTTGAAAGTAAAAAAAAAGTAAAAAAATGGTAAAAAAATAGCAAAGGATGCCTTTTTGAAAGAAAATTTTTAAAGTCCGCTTTTTAAAAACAGAAGGACAGACAGGAACATATTCATATACGGACTAATCTTATGGCGTATGAATTTTAGAGCCTGAGCCATATGTTTTTTTACAGTTTCTGTAGAAATGCCTAAGTCTTCACCAATTTTCTGATGGCTCAATCCTTCCCATTTTGCCATTTTATAGATTTTTTGCTGCTGAGGGGGCAGTTGTTGCACTATTTTATTCAGGATTATATTGTACTGATCGTCTTTTATACCGTGATCTGTATCGCTTAATGTATCATTCGAAGTGATTTCTGTCATTAGGGTGCTTTCACGGGCAATTTTTTTGATTGTATTGAATATATGATTTCGTGAAATGATAAAAAGATAATTTTCAAAACTATCAATTTCTCCTAAATTCTGATGACTGAGCCATATTTTCAAAAAGACGTCCTGAACAGCTTCTTCAGACTGAATAACAGATTTGGTTATTCTTAATGCTGTTGCATAGACAATATGTTTATATTGATTGTATAACGCTGTAAATGCCAGTTCACTTCCCTGAGATAGCTCAAGAAGAAGTTTCTTTTGATCTGAACTGGAATTTGATGGCATGGTATTTAATTGTTTCTAATTGGCAATATTATTTATTTTTTTTGAAAGCTGTATATTTTATCTGAAATTATGGTGTAAAAATATCACTTTGACAATCTAGCCTCTTAATATTGAAATATCAAAAAAATAAATGCCTTAGTTTTGCGGAAGACTTAATGTAAGTAAAAAGTAGTATTGCGATATTGTAGGTTAAAACTTCTAATTTTTAAGAATATTGTATTTTGGAGTAAAAAATAAAAGCTTTTTTGATAAAAAATCATAAAGTTATAATCCTTTAATCAAAAAAAAAACATGTAAGTGTCCATATTAATATGATACGATTTTTAAAAAATAGATTTCAAATGCAGCTTAAAACTTAAACTTAAATCTATATTGTATAATTATTTTGAACTAAAATTTAAAGACAGTTTTTAACTACAATATTGATTGATTTCTTAGATTTGTATGAAGAATTGTAAAGACATTCTATCATGCCAATAATAGAACAATCACAGTATAATTTTCCTCCTGTTGTCCATCGCAACAGACATATTTCTACTATTTATGCCGCTTTGTTCAAAAAGTTTGAAGTTCCCGCATATACCAGGGAAAAATACGAACTGAATGACGGCGATTTTATCAATATAGATTTTATTATAAACGATCCTAATAAAGCAGTTATTTTATGTCACGGTCTGGAAGGTGATTCACGCAGGACTTATAATAATAGCTGTTCGGCATACTTTCAGCAAAAAGGATTTTCAGTTTTCGCCTGGAATAACCGTACTTGCGGAGGAGAAATGAACCGTCTTCCAAGACTTTATCATCATGGTGCGGTTGATGACCTTGATGAAGTGGTTCAGTTTGTTTTAAAAAAAGGATTCGAAGAGGTTTATCTGATTGGCTATTCTATGGGAGGAGTTCAGCTTTTGAATTATTTGGGCTGGACAAAAATTGATGAACGCATAAAAGCGGCTGTTTCGATTTCGGTACCCACTCATATAGCGACAAGTGCAGCTGTTCTTAAACAAGGTTTTAACAGGGTTTATTTAAAGAATTTTACAATAGATATTAAAAGAAAGCTTAAATACAAAGCTGCCCAGTTTCCTGATTTTATAAACAGCGATCAGATTGATAAAATTTCTTCTTTTGATGAAGTTGACCAGTATTTTACAGCGCCACTACACGGATTTGCAAGCCGGGATGAGTATTATGAGCGCGTTTCGCCTGAATTTTCCCTAAAAGACATTACCACTCCGGTTTTAATCATTAATTCGCTTGATGATCCTTTTTTAGGAGAAAGATGTTATCCAAGGGCTATAGCCCAAAATAGTAAATATGTTTATCTTGAAACCCCAAAATATGGTGGTCACTGCGCTTTTCCTATGCGAAATTCAACCTATTCTTATGCGGAGAAAAGAGCGTATGAGTTTTTCGAATCTTTAAGCCTTCAAATTTTTCAAGCCTGATATTAAAGTTTGGGTTTGAACGGAAGCTTTCAATTAGTTTAATATAAAGGCAAAATGGCCGAAATTGCTTTCGGCCATAATAAAGAATTATTTGTTATTGATAAACTAACATTTTTAGATTGGTCTTTTGTAAACGGTTACATCATCTACCCACATCATTACAGTCGAAAATAAGTTAATTTTATTCGGATCAATGAAGCTGGAATCTTTTGATCCCACATTCATATTAAAAACAATCGAATGTGCCCCAAAATTATTCAAATTTAGTTTAGCTGTACCACTGTTGGTATATGTGGCAACTGTAATGTTGTCAACCTTTATAGTTACTGTTACAACATTGTCTTTCATTTTCCAAAAGGATTCATATAAGTGCCATCCATTGTTTGCATTAATATTAAAACTACCGGGATAATTTCTTTCAGCTGAATTTCCCAATAAATTTGTTCCGACAGCTGTTCCATAAAAAAGATTTGAAGCAAAACGACTGGTATTTGGTGCAAAAGAATAGCCTTCCATAATATCGATTTCACCTTTGGTTGGCCATCCGTTCCCTTGTACAGTCCAGAAAGCAGGCCAGGCACCATAAGTTTCTGTGAAAGATTTGTAAGTTCCGCCGTCCATTGCCACCAATTTAATATTAGCAGAAAGCATATACTCTGTATTGTTTTCAGGCTTATACTGATAATTAGAGCTAATAAAGCCAGATCGATACTTGTTGGCACTCAATTTAGTAGTTTTGATTTCTAAACACTGTTTTCCGTCTCTCCATTGAGTTGTAGGTACCGAACTATGATAATCACAATAAGGCGAATTATAATCAGTACGTTGTTCTTTCGTCCATTGTGACAGATTTGAGCCTACATTAAAAGTATCTTCAAATTGTTTCACCCACGGCGCCGAAGCGACTTTACCTGTGCTTTTATTTGCATTTACATTTGCTAACTGGCTTTCTGATAAAGGAGCGGAATTGTCTGAACAGGATGCAAATCCTATTAGGTATGTCATTGCCAGGGATAATAAACTTAACTTTTTCATGATTTCTTTTTTTGGTTAATTATAGTAAAGTGTATGCTTTAAAACTTAATCTAAGCCTTCCAGGAATCCCGTATGAGCACTTTTAATAGTAAAATTTGCATCATATAACAGAGGCCAGTCATTACCTACATGGTTCAGTTCCGTGCTGTATGGAATCCAGGATTCATTATCTTTCATGCCCCAAATTGTTAAAGCATATTTATTGGCCGCAGGAAGTGCATTGTAAATTTGGACCATTTCTTTATATTTTGCTTTTTGTGCCAGTCTTCTTTCGTTGGTAAAAGTCGAAATATCATTAAATTGGTTTACCTGAATATCTAATTCAGATACATGGATTTTTAAACCTTTAGCGACAGCTTTATTAAGATCAGTTTCAATTTGAGCCTTTGTTGGGCTTAGATAAGTATTATGCATCTGATAACCCAGTCCATTAATTAGATTACTGGCTTTTAAATCATCTACGATGCTGAAAACTCTATTTTGCTTTGGAATATTAGTAGATGTGGCATAATCATTATAAAACAATAATAGATTTGTATCACCCGCTGCATTTGCTGCATTTCTGGCCCACTGAAAACAATCTTTAATATAATTTGGCCCCATTCGCTGAAGAAAAATAGTATTTCTCATAACACCGTTATTATCATCGGCTGCTTCATTTACAACGTCCCAGGATTTTACTTTACCAGCATAATGAGTAACAACATCTGTAATGTATTTTTTTACTTCTAATGCAAATTCTGCATCAGTACCTGCATAATTTTTTAACCATTCCGGTACCGAATTATGCCACACTAATGCATGACCATGTACATTAATGTTATTAGCATTTCCGTAAGCTACAATTTTATCAGCTACAGTCCAGTTATAAACACCGCTTGCCGTAGAAATCTGATCCATTTTCATTTCATATTCGGCAGAAATACTGCTGAATTCATTTTTTAAAATGATATCATACTGACTTCCATTAGTCAGTTGAAATGCTTTTACGGCCATACCAACAAAAAACGGATTGGCTAATTTATTTGCTTTTACCTTTAAAAAAGTTGGGTCTTCCGGAATACCGCTGAAACCAGTAGTTACGACGCTAATGACATTAGAATAATCTGAAATTTGTGCTTCATTTTTGGCTCTTACACGGTAATAATATTGTGTTCCTCCGGTTAAGCCTGACACAACGTCGTTCAAATCTGTAACTTCTTTTGAATTATAATTTGGCAGAAAAGAGTCAAAACTTTCGCTGGTCGAAACATCTAGCAAATAGCTTTTTGAGTGTGAAACGTAATACCATTTTGCTTTAAAACCATTATCGTTTACATCTTTTGGTGCAATAGCAATTGGCGTTTCTAAAACATCAGGGCTTTCGCTGTCATCTTTAGAGCAGGCATTTAAAAAAACGACAAAGCTCGTCAGCATTACTAAAAATTTAATTTTCATACTTTTTATTTATATTTTTTGTTTTGTAATTTATGAAGAGGCTGTTTTTAATCACAGCCTCCTGAATTTTAAAATAGGCAGTCAATTATTGGTAGCGAATTTTAATATTATCGTATTTTATTATACTTGGATTAGGGGTGTCATCCTGAATAACGCCAATTTTGATTTCATTTATTTTAGAAACATCTAAAGTAGCTGCTGTATTTGAGCCAAAACCATAATTGTCTTTAAAATCAGCTATCGAAATTGTTTTAGTCGTCCAGTTTACATCCGTAACTTTAAAATTATAAGCGAAGTTGGCATTATCAATAGTGTTTAACTGAATGGCAAATTGAGCACCTGTAACATTGGCGCTTATATCAATATCGATATATGCTTTTTTAGCATCTGTATTTGTTGCGCTTAAGAAACTTGTTCCTCCTCCGGCACTGCTTCCGTTGTAGCCATTTGAAGTCGAACCAGACCAGGTAAAGGTTGCATAATTGCCTGATGGACCACCGGCAGTATTGGCATTAAAAGAAGCAACATCGCCATAAGAGAACCAATCTTTTCTTGCGCCATTACCGTCAAAATCTGATACAAGAACGACAGTAACAAAATCTATTATTTTTTTTGCTGTACCTCCTGGAGTGGTAATTGCCAGCTCAGATCCTGAAGCGGCATTGGCAGGTAAGCCTATAATAATCGATGAGGATGATTTTGCAGTATAACTAATTGCTACTCCTCCTAAGGTTACAGAGGAAACATTATAAAACCAGGTCCCTTCAATTTCTAATGGAAATCCTGGTGTGGCAACCGCCGGAATTGTTTTTGTAATGGTTGGAACAGGCTGTAAAATCTCAATGTTTTTCGTAACTGAGCCATTTGCAGTAATAAATGTAATAGGCTGTACTCCAAACCTGCTTCCTAGTTTTTCATCAAAGGGAATACTGAAAATAAACGCTTTATCTGAATTGTAATTAGGATTAAAACTGATATTAATTTTATCATCCAGGGTAATTTTTTTTAATCCTGTTAGACCTTCGCCTTCAACTCTGACTTTATTTGTTGGAAAGGCCTGATTTAACAAATCTCCGGGTTCTGCAATCATTGCATCTATATTTGTGGCAGGTGCATCATCATTTTGGCAGGCGGTAAAAGAAGCCAAAGCGAAAAAAATTAAAATTCTATATTTTATTTTCTTGATCATAGTGAATGTTAGTTAAAGTTAAAAGGAACCGGTGGCTCTAATAGGGATGGGTTGGTATCAATAGCAGACTGAGGTAATGGGAGTTCAAAATAGTTGCTTCCAGGCGTTATTTTTCTGGAAACCAAATCGGTTCTGGCATTGTCAGAGTAAAAACCAACTTCCTGCTGTGAAATAATTGCTGTTGCTTCGGCTAGTCCACGGCGTTTCAAATCGAAGAAATATTGTCCTTCAAGAGCAAATTCAACTCTTCTTTCATTAAACAATTCATCTCTTGTAAGTATGGTTTTAGCCGGTAATCCCGCTCTTTTTCTTACTTCATTAAAAGAACTTAGTGCAGATTCAGAAGTAGTGGAAGTTCCTCCGGCTAAAATCGCTTCAGAATTCATTAACAATATATCAGAATATCTTAAAATGATTGTATTTTGAGAAGTTCTCATAAAAAACACATCATTTCGTTCGGCAGCAGAACCTACAATGTACTTTCTGAAATTAGCGCCAGTAGCAGAAAGGATTTTTTTATATGTAAAACCTCCCTTATCTTTTAATAATTCAGGATAAAAGTCACCATCTGTCATAATAGTACTTTTCTTTCTGATATCCTTTGGTTCAAATCCATTTTGAAGTGAAATAGAAGGAAGGTAAACTCCCCAGCCATCACCGCCGCCCGTTATTCCTGTTTCTGCCGGAACAATATACGCCTGATTTGTATTTTGTGTTCCCCATTCTGTAGCAATAGCTTTCCATTGTAGGGCAAACATACTTTCTGCACTGTTATTGTTCTCCGGACTGCTAAACAAGTTGCCGTATTCCTGAATTAAAGTATACTGGTTACCGATAATTTTTTGGGTTAAAGCAGCGCATTCAGCATATTCATTTAGCGTTAGGTGTACTTTTGCCAATATACCCATAGCAGCATATTTGGTAACATAACCTTTTTTGGCTCCTCTTTCAGGTAAATTTTCGACAGCATATTCTAAATCCATTTTTATGAATTTATATACATCCGAAACAATATTTCTTTTTGGCTGTGGAGCAGATCCTGCTTTACTGATGATCGGTACAGCCCCAAAAGCTCTTACCAGATAGAAGTAAGCATTGGCCCTCATGAATCTTGATATTGCAATAGCATTTTTGTAAGATGCTTCAGGCAGTTCACTTTTTCTTTCTTCGACAAGGCTCATTAAATTATTAGACTGATCAACTACCGAAAATAGAGAAACATATCCCTCAGTTAAAATTGGATTTTGTGAGGTTACCTGGGCATCTTTAAATTGCGAATACGCACCATCAAATGTAAATGCATTTCCGGCATACATATCGCCAACAGCAATCAGAAATTTATCATTAAAAGTAAACCACGGCTTAAAGTACAAACTCTCAGCAATTCCGTCAAATGCTGTAACACCTTCAGGTAAGTCGGCAGGTGTTAGCTGATTTTCAGATGGTGCATCCAGAAATTCATCTGAACAGGAGAATAAAGACAGTAATGGTATCAGCATTCCCATCATAAAAAGTTTAAAAAGTTTTTTCATAACTATTTTTTTTATTTTAACTATTGTATATCATTAAGTTAAATGTGTTTTTTTATAAGTTCTAGAATTCAATGTTCACTCCTGCAGATGTAACTCTTGGTACAGGGTAACGACCTAAATCAATACCACTTAGTGTTATATTTTGGTCTAAGTTTCCAAGAGCTGGATCAAAACCGGAATATTTTGTAAAAGTGTATAAGTTTTGAACATTTACATACAATCTTACTTTAGTCAAAATAGTATTTTCGAACATTCTGTCTGGTAAATCATAACTCAAAGACACATTCTGAATTCTTAAATAAGAACCATCTTCAACAAATCTGTTAGAAATTCTGCCATTACCATTTGGATCATTCAGCGTAATTCTTGGTACATCTGTATTTTCGTTTGTACCTGGTTCAAAGGCGTCTAAAGCCTGAGTGCTTACATTTCCAAATCGGTCTCCAAATCCCGGATAGATTCCGTCAATATAATGACGTGTAAAGTTGTAGATCTGATTACCCTGACTTCCTGTTAATACAACTGATAAACTAAGGTTTTTGTATTTAAAGTTGTTTGTAAATGAATAGGTAAAATCAGGAATTGCATCTCCAATAGCGGTTTGGTCTTTACTGTCAATTTTTCCGTCATTATTAAGATCTTTAAAACGAATATCTCCAATTCCGGTTCCAGTTTCCTGAGTTGGTCCCGCAGCTAATTCGGCAGCATTTTTAAATAATCCATCTGTTACGTATCCGTAAAATTGCCCTACAGGTTGTCCTTCTGTAGTTCTGGTAACGTTATATAAATCGAATTGTACTTTTCCTAGTAAAGATTTGCCCTGTCCTTGAAAACTGGTTAGTTTGTTAGTGTATTTTGAGAAAATAACAGTACTGTCCCATGAAAAATCATCTGTAACGATGTTTCTGGTATTCAATGTAAGGTCAATTCCTTTAGTTACAATTTCACCTGTATTCAGATAATAATTAAGTGCACTTTGATTCGATTCATCATTGATTTGTTTTGTAAGGAAATCAGATGAGTTTTTAACATAATAATCAAAATCTAATTTTACTCTGTTATTAAGCGTCGCCAATTCAAAACCAGCGTTAAGAGATTTAAGTGACTCCCATTTGATATTAGGATTACCTAAATTATCAATAGTAGGCGATACGCCTCCAAAAGGAGATGCAAGTAGCGACAGGATAGTCTGGTACCTGTTTGCCGGTATATTTTGATTTCCTACGGCACCGTAACCCGCTCTAAATTTCAAATAATCGATGCTATTTGATAAAGGTTCAAAGAATTTTTCGTTACTAACTGTCCATCCTCCCGAAAACGAAGGGAAATACCCCCATTTGTTATTAGGACCGAAGTTGGATGAAGCATCCGCTCTTAATGAAGCAGAGAAGGAGTATCTGTCAGAAAAACTATAATTTAATCTTGAAATATAAGATGTCATAGACCATCTTCCTGAACCATTTCCGTTAAGTGCAGTATCGATATCACCTATATTTAAGTTTGTAAAATCTTTATTTAAAAATGCCCCCGTTCTATAACCACTTAAATATTCATATTTGCTCTCCTGTGCTTCCTGGCCTAGTAGGAAAGTAAAGTTATGTTTGTCGTTTATCGTTTTGTTATATGTCAGATAGTTTTTGATATTCCAATAATAACTCTGATCCTGCTGTTTAAATGACTTGTTTAAAAGTTCAGATACATTTCCTAAAGTATATTTAGGTACAAAAGTGCCACTTTTAGCAAAGTTAAGATCGTATCCTAATTCGGTTCTGAAAACCAATCCTTTGATAAGGGTGAAATCAGCGAATAAATTACCATTAATTTTGAATCTTTCTGTAGTCGAATTGTTGTATTCTGCCAAAGCAATCGGATTGGTTGCTTCGTTTGCAGAAGATCCTAAACCGCTTGTTGGTCCTGCAAATGCTCCACTGGCATCCCTAACCGGTAATTCCGGTGATTGTCTTAATGTATTCATTACCAGACCACCTCTGTCATCGTTTCTTACTACTTTCTGCGACGACTTACTTACAGATAAGTTGTTACCTATTTTTAGCCAGGATTTAACATTAGAATCTACGTTTAGTCGCATCGATAATCTGTTAAAATCTGAGTTTAAAACAATTCCTTCCTGGTCAAAATAATTTAGGGAGGTGTAATAACGTGTTCCTTCTTTTTCGCCAGAAAATGAAAGCTGATGGCTGTACATCGCAGCCGATCTGAAAAGTTCGTTCTGCCAGTTTGTTCCATTTCCTAATAAATCAGGTTTTTGGTATTGAAAAGGGACCGGTTCACCGCTTAAAGTGAAAATTTTTGACTGGTATCTCGCATATTCAGGTAAGTTTAAAACATCTACTTTATTTGTTACTTCCTGATTCGCTAAATAGGTTTCGTAGGTAAATTTAGATTTTCCTTTTTTTCCTTTTTTGGTTGTAATCAAAACAACACCGTTTGCACCATTTGCACCATAGATTGCAGTTGCTGAAGCATCTTTTAAAATATCAATACTTTCAATATCTGAAATATTCAGGCCAGATAAAGCAGAACTTTTTGTTTGTCCGTTTCCGCCACCCAATGCACTGAAAGAAAATGTATCGTTGTTTTTATCTGCAAAAACAGGCGTTCCGTCAATAACATATAATGGTTCGTTACCATTGATAGAAGTGATTCCTCTAATTTGAACAGAGATTCCTCCTCCTGGAGTTCCTGAATTCTGTGTAACATTTACACCTGCCGCTTTACCTACAAGAGCCTGATCGATAGAAGTAAAGGGCTTGTCCTGAATTTCAGAAGCTTTAATAGAAGAAACAGCACCGTTTATATCTTTTCTTTTTGAAGTTCCATATCCGATAACGACTACTTCATTTAGTTTTTCCAGTTCATCTACCATGACTACCTTCATCTCTGATTTTGTATCTGCGGGTATAGTTACATTTTTATAACCTATATAACTAAAAACAAGCATCGCTTTTGGCTCTACATTGTTTAAAGTAAAACTGCCGTCAAAATCGGTTACGGTTCCGTTTTTTGTACCTTGTACTACTACACTAACTCCGGGCAGACTAACTCCCCCTGATGTTACTTTACCTTTAACAGTTTGGGCAAAGAAAAAATTTCCCCACAGACATACTATTAAATACAATAGTTTTTTTAATGTTCTCTTCTGCATACAATTTGGTTGTTTTGAGTTTGGATTAAATAATTAGTTTATTTTTATTAGTGAATATTTACGTTTTTGATCTTTTTACATTAACATCACTTAAAGTGTGAAAAATGAAAATCATTTCTTAAATATTTCTTAACGAAAGTAAAATCTAAGGCAGTGAAAGTGTAAAACGGATGAAGCAAATCGTGCATCAAATGATGCAAAATAAAGGGATGATATACTGTAATTGTTTAAAAATGACCGAATCATCAAAAAAAAATATTCCTGAAGTATTGCTAAAAAAAATATGCTAAAAAAAATCCATTAATAAAAAAACGGGAGTATTTTATTAAAAGCATAAATATGAAAGAAGTAAAGTCAAAATATCTTAGTAAGTATCATTATAAAAAAAGCTCCGATTGAATATCGAAGCTTTTTAACAGAGATGAAGATTATTTTTTATTCATTTGTACCTTTTTCCTGAGTAGGCAGGTAGCCATATTTAATTTTATAACATTTGGCAAAATAGGAGGGAGACGGAAATCCTACTTTATAACTAATTTCATTAATATTGACTTCTTTATTTCCCTGTTCGAGTAACTGTTTTGCTTTTTCTAACCTGACATTTCTAATAAACTCATTTACTGAAACACCTGTTAGTGTTTTAATTTTTCGGTACAATTGACTTCGGCTCAGGAACACCTTTGAAGAGAGTAATTCGACACTCAATTCAGATTCGCTAATGTTTTCATTAATATAATGAAGGATTTTCTGAATGAAATCGTTATCCAATGATGTGGTTTTTTCTTTCCCTTGTTTTGTAATTCCGGTATAAAATTTCTTAAACATTATTTGGCGGCTGGTAATAAGCTGAGCGAGACTGGATTTTAAAATATCCAATTCAAATGGCTTGCTCAGATACATATCAGCACCAGAGTCGATACCCTCCAGTCTGTCATTGACCATTGCTTTGGCAGAAAGCATCAATAAAGGAATGTGACTGGTTTTTAAGTCTCCTTTGATATTTTTACACATTTCCAAACCGTCCATTACTGGCATAATGACATCTGTAATTATGATATCCGGTAATTTCTGAACGGCAAGTTCGTAGCCTTTTTTACCGTTTTCGGCTGTAATAACTTTGTATAATTTGCTCAGTTCCTGTTTGAGATAATTTCTTAATTCGAGATTATCTTCTACAATTAAAACAGTGTATGCTTTTGCAGTATCTACTGCATTTTTTTTGGTAAACTGATCATCAATTTCGTCTTCTTCGGTTTGATTTTTATATTCAAATAAAAATTTATTTTTAATTTTTTCTATTTCAAAAACTTCGTCAATTATTTCATTTTCTTTATAAAAAGATTTTCCTAAAGGAAATGTAACCGTAAATTTTGTGCCTTCTCCCAGTTTGCTTTCAACGTCAATTTTTCCTTTATGCAGTTCAACAAATTCTTTTACAACTTCCAGTCCGATGCCTGTGCTGCCGTAATAATCCTTATTTAGATTATTAACCTGATAAAATCTGTCAAAAATTCTTTTCAAATCTTCGCTTCGAATTCCGGAACCTGTATCTGTGATTGTTATCGAAAAAGAGGGAACTTTATTTCCATCTATCAACAGCATGGTACCATGATTTGATTCTGTGATGAAAATCTTTATCGAGCCATTATCCGGTGTGAATTTAAAGGCATTTGAAATAATATTAAACAGTATTTTTTCCAGCATTTTAGGATCCAGCCAGTCTTCGAGTTCATCAGCTGAGGATTCAAAATCAATTTTAATATTTCGAACAGCGGCTTCTTCATCAAAATAGCTGATAATGCCTTCGGTAAAGGCGACTACTTCGACTTTCTTCACCTGAAGGAAAACTTTGTTGAACTCTAATTTGTTAAAATCCATAAGTTCATTGATTAGCCGTGAAAGCCTGTCTGAACTTTTGTGTACGATTTTTAATTTATTATGTATTTCACGGGACAAACTCCTGCTTCTCAAAATATCCTCCAAAGGATTAATGATCAGTGTAAGCGGTGTCCTGAACTCATGTGAAATATTGGTAAAAAACTGAAGTTTCTTATTGTTTAATTTCTCTAACTGAATCGTTTTTTCTCTTTCTAAAATTATAGCTTGTTTTGCTTTAAAACGATTTTGATAAATTTTATTGAAATATATGATTAAGGAAACTAAAATTGATACGTATATAAAATAAGCCCAAATTGTTTTCCACCAGGGTGGTAAAATTTTTATTTTCAGTTCTAAGTGATCATTGCTCCAAGAGCCATCAGCATTTGCTGCTTTTACTTTAAAAATATAATTGCCCGGCTCGAGGTTAGTATAAGTGGCGGTTCTGTTGTTTCCAACATAATTCCAGTCTTTTTCAAAACCTTCCAGATAATAAGCGTATTGGTTTTTTTTAGAATAATTATAGTTAATTCCCACATATTCAATTGTAAAAACGGACTGAGTGTAGTCAAGAATAATTTCTTTTGTTTGGGAAATTACTTTGTTTAATGGCGAATGATTTTCATTTGGTTTTACAGACTGATTGAATAATTTAAAATCACTGAAATACAAACTAGGTGCTTTTTCTGTTTTTTTAATTTCATTTGGATTAAAGTAATTTACTCCTTCATAACTGCCAAAATACAAATCCCCGTTTCCGTCTTTAAAAACAGCATTATTATTAAAATCATTATCAACAAGACCATCATCTTTGTTGAAATTGGTACTTTTTTTATTTTTTAAATCTAATTTTGTTAATCCGGAACCGCCGCTTAGCCATAAATAACCGTTATTGTCAGAAATTATTGCTCGTACAGATTTCTCTTTGAAGCCTGGAAAATCATCATAGTTTGAAAAGGTCTTAGTTTTTTTATTATAGCTAAATAATCCCTGTGCATCTGTACCTATCCATATTGTTTTGTCGTTAGATTCATAAATAGATAAAATGGTCTGAATGCTATAGTCGTTATTCATGCCTTTAAACATAGCATCCCGCATCTTAATTACTTTAAAATGAGAATCATCTTTGATGTTTACCTGATATAGTCCTAAGATTGTTCCTACCCACAGCACATCATCCGAGTCAACAAAGACTTTACGTATAAAAGCCTTATCTAAATCATTTTCTATAAATGGTTTAAAGTTGCAATGAATAAATGTATTGGTCTTATTATCAAAATAATGGAGTCCTTTTATAAAAGAACCAATCCAGATCCTGCCTTTTGAATCTTCTGAAAAACTAAAAATACGGTTTGATTTTAAACCAGTTGTATTGGCTGTATTGTAGTTTATAAATCTGGTAGTTCCGTTTTTTAAAAAATAAATACCGCGATCCCAGCTTCCAATCCAGATGTTTTGTTTGCTGTCTATAAAAATGGTCTGAATATCAGCAGCATCTAAACCTGAATAATAATTTTGATTGGTTTTGTTAACGTGAATATAGCTTTTTTCAGCAAGATTATATATGTCGAGCCCTCCACCTTCATTGCTTATGAGTAAATTGCCTTTTTTATCTTTTACCACAGAAGTAACATAGCTCGTCTGCAGGGAATTATCATTGTTTGGCAATGATTCAAGCGAATTGAATTTATTGTTAGGCTTATCAAATACACCAAGCCCTTTATTAAAATAGCCTAACCAGAGCCGTTTTTCCTTATCTTCATACAACGACCAGACAGAATTAGATTTTAAACTGAAATTGTTGTATTTGCTGTGCAGGTATTTTTTGAGTACCTGTCCTTTATAATTTACAACCAGCAATCCGTCATTTTCTGTGCCACAAATGATGTAATCATGACTGCTTTTTACGATTGATAAGATTTTATTTTTGGTAATTGGGTAGTTTTCAAATTGATAGTTGTCGGTTTCAGGTTTGATTTTGATCAGGCCATTTTCGGTTGTTCCAAGCCATAAGAATCCAAATTTATCAATTACAATATTTTCGATATCGTCCAGTAACGGGGTTCTTTTGAATTTATCTTTAAAAACCTGTTTTACTTTTCCGCTCAGATCAATTTCCAAAAGACCATAACTTGTTCCCAAATAGATAATGCCATGCTTGTCTTTTACTGATGACTTAATTAAAAAGTTGGGTTTTTCCAGTACTTTTGAATGGACTAAAGATGTTTTTAATGTTTTTATGTTAAGTTTAAACAGCCCAAAACCATAAGCACCTAAATATAGATTACCGTTGTTGTCTTCAATAATTGTTTTTATTGTTATAGGTTCATTGTATCCTTTTACGATTACATCTCCAATATTAATTTTGGTAAAATTATCTAAATCCCTGTTGTACAAGCATAAACCTTCATCAGTGCCAATCCATAAATTGTTGTTCGAATCGATAAAAGTCGTGTAAATAAAATTACTGCTTACTGAACCCGGTTTTTTATTCTGTTCGTATCCGAAATAATTTACACCATCGTATCGATACAAGCCGGCACCATTAGTACCTATCCAGATAAATCCCTTTTTGTCCTGTATGATAGAAGAAATAGCTCTTTTTGAAGTAGTTTCGGGGATGCTTCTAAATTGGTAACTATCAAACTTTCCCTGAGAGAACAGATGGTTTACAAACACAAAGTAACATAACAGTATATATTTAATACTTTTCATTCAGAATGTTATTGGTTATCCATTTTATAGGAGATAAAATTATCAAATTGATTTTTTTAAAATTAATAGTGTAAACAATATTAATAAAACTATGAATAACACTTTATTTATTTCTATACAATTTTTATACATTGCTAAAAACCTGAGCACGATTAATGACTTTTAATCGTACCCAGGCAATAAGATTGTAATATAAATCAGGTTTTTAATTCTGAAATGTTTTATTTAACCTCAAATTTACTGGTTAAACCTTCATTAGAATTCCAGCCCACCATAACATTAAATAATCCTGGCTCCACCAAAAATTTTCCATCATTGTCATAAAAACCAAGTTCTGAATCCGTTAGTGTAAATTGAATCATTTTTGTTTCTCCCTTTTTTAAGGTAACAAGCTCAAATCCTTTTAATTCCTTAACCGGTCTTACAATACTGGCAACAGGATCATTTAAGTACAACTGGACAACTTCTTTCCCATCAAAATCACCAGTATTGGTAACCTCTACAGAGATTTCAATCTTTTCTCCTTTTTGAAAAGAAGTTTTAGCCATCTTTAGGTTTTTATAAGCGAAAGAAGTATAGCTTAGTCCATAACCAAATGGATATAAAGTTGTCTTTTCAACATCAGAATAATGTGACCAAAATACATTTTGATCCTTATCTGTTGGTCTTCCTGTATTGTATAAATTATAGTAGATAGGGCATTGTCCTACATTTCTTGGAAATGACATTGGAAGTTTACCACTCGGATTATAATCACCGTATAAAACCTGAGCTATTGCGTTTCCGGATTGTGTCCCTAACTGCCAGGCTTCAACAATAGCCGGAACATTTTCAGCAGCCCAAGGCAATGCCAGCGGACGACCATTATTTAAGACCAAAACCACATTAGGATTTACTTTGTAAATTTCTTCTAATAATTGCTGTTGGTTTCCAGGTAAACCTATTTCGGTTCTACTGCGCCCTTCACCGCTTTGAAAACCAATTTCGCCCAGAACCATCACGACAACATCAGCATTTTTCGCTGCTTTTTTTGCTGCTTCAAATCCGGAAAAATCAGTGGTGTTGATTTTTACTTCGTCTAAAAATGTCTGTTTGTTCAGAGCGACATCAGTTCCTTTTTCGAAAACCAAAGAATTGTTTTTGTATTGCTGCATTCCTTCAAGGACAGATATGGCCGTATTGTCATCCGCTGCAATTCTCCAGCTTCCTAATGGACTGTTTTTATCGTTTGCCAAAGCACCTATCAAAGCAATTTTTTGTCCGGATTTCTTTAGCGGAAGCAGATTTTTATCATTTTTCAATAAAACAATTGACTTTTTTGCCATATCCAGTACGTCATCATTATTGGCTTTACTGCCAATGTCTGATTTCTCTCTGGCTTCATCACAATATCTGTATGGATTATCAAATAAACCTAATTCAAATTTTACTCTTAGGATTCTGCGTACTGCATCATTAATGACACTTTCTTTGACAGCACCTTTTTTTACTAACTGAACTAATTCTTTGACATAAATACTGGATTCCATATCCATATCAGAACCTGCAATAGCGGCTTTTTGCGCGGCATCGGCACCATTTGCGGCATAACCGTGAGTAATCATTTCGGCTATGGATGCCCAGTCAGAAACTACAAAACCTTTAAAACCCCAGGCTCCTTTTAAAATATCCCTTTGTAAAAAGATGTTTCCGGTTGCGGGAATGCCATTCAGCGTATTAAACGAATTCATAAAAGTTCCGATTCCAGCATCGACTGTAGCTTTAAAAGGAGGTAATACTGTATTGTATAGTTTAGAATTACTCATATCTACACTATTGTAATCGCGTCCGGCTTCTACAAAACCATAACCTGCAAAATGTTTTGCACAAGCCACTATTGAAGTATTTGATCCTAATTTTTCTCCCTGAAAACCATGAACTCTTGCTCTTGCAATTTTGCTTCCCAAATAAGGATCTTCACCGGCACCTTCCATTACACGTCCCCATCTGGCATCGTTAGAAATATCTACATTAGGTGCAAAAGTCCAGTTTAATCCTGATGCCGAGGCTTCAAGAGCAGCAACACGAGCCGAATTTTTAATCGCTTCTAAATCCCAACTAGCGGCTTCTGCCAACGGAATAGGGCTGAGGGTTTTGTAACCATGAATAACATCAAAACCAAAAATAAGCGGAATGCCAAGGCGGGTTTCTTCAACGGCTATTTTCTGTACGGCTCGGACTTCCTTAACTCCACGAACGGTAAGCATAGAACCCACAAGGCCTTTCTTTAAATTATTGTATTTTTCTTCATTAGACCCTGATTCCGGTTTTGGTCCGGTAACATCCCATGAACCATTGTATTGATTCATTTGTCCCACCTTTTCTTCTAAAGTCATTTCTTTCATCAAAAGTGAAATGTGGTCTTCAATAGGTTTGTTAACATCCAGGTGTTTTTTGGTTTGGGAATATCCGTTTCCAAAAAAGATAAGCAGTAAAAAGGAATATCTTTTAATTTGTTTTTTCATCATCGTTTTTTAGTTTATAGAAAGTTTGTAAAATCATGTACAATCAAGGAGTATTATCTTTTGATAAGAATTATTTTGAATAGGTTAACCTCTGTCAAATGAATTCTATTTAAGCCCGTAAATGTACTTTTACAGTAGTAATGATGGTGAAAAATTTGAAGCATTATGTAAGACAAATGTTGTATTTACATGATTTCAATGTGAGTAAATAGAAATAGGAATATGAAAGATGTTCAATAAGAAATTTGTATTTCGGCAAAAAGTTGTTCGTTTTTAAAATTAAATTTGAGATGGGAAGAATTATTTTTGGTTGTAATTTCATAAGAAATAATCGATAAAAAATATAGGTATTTTTAAATCAATAAATTTGTCTTATTAATTTTAGCTTTCATATTTTGTATTTAAAGCGAGGTTTTAAAAAACTATACTTCTGAATCATTTATTAAATTATTTTTGATTTAAAATCTTTATTCGTGTTTTGGGCTTTTTCCTTGTCTAAAAAATTTTCAATCAATTTCGCTTAAATGTTTTTTAGAAAAAATACATTACTTTAGTGTTTCAAATATTTTTTATATTGATATGCCCCTCTTAATTTCATGTTATGCCCCTCATGGTCTTACAGGGTGTTATCTAAATTTGTGAGGTTCCTTTTTATTTCTAATTGACATATATGATAAATCAGGAAAAAAAAATTCTGAAAGCCTGCTGAAGTGATCTGATGAGGATTGATTTGAAATAAAATTCAGAGTATAAATTTTTAATTCCCTTTTAAAATTATTAAATGAAAAAAATTGTATTAGCATTTGCCTTGTTTTTAAGTTTACAAAATTATGCCCAGAATAATGAATGGGAAAATCCTCAGATACTTGATCGGGGGAAAGAAGCGGGCAGAAGCTCCTTTCTTTTACTTAGCAATGAAACCGAATTACAAAATAACAATCCTCAAAAATCCGAATTATACCAGAGTCTTAATGGAAGCTGGAAATTCAATATTGTCAAAAATCCGTCTCAAAGACCAACAGATTTCTTCACCACTACATTGAATGATTCTGGCTGGAATACTATTACTGTGCCTTCTAATTGGGAGCTGCAGGGTTATGATATTCCAATTTATACCAATTTAGTTTATCCTTTTCCTAAAAACCCTCCTTTTATTGACGGCGATTATAATCCCGTTGCTACTTACAGACGTAGCTTTAAAGTATCGGATTCGTGGAAAGACAAAGAAATTATACTTCATTTTGGATCTATTACTGGTTATGCCAAAGTATTCCTGAACGGAAAAGAGGTGGGAATGACCAAAGCGTCTAAAACACCAGCAGAATTTAATGTTACTTCTTTTTTGAATAAAGGAGAAAACTTAATTGCGGTTCAGGTTTTTCGCTGGCATGACGGAAGTTATTTAGAAGATCAGGATTTCTGGAGATTAAGCGGTATCGAGCGCGATGTATATTTGCAGGCTATGCCAAAGACTACTGTTTGGGATTATTTCGTAAA
The DNA here is from genome assembly GCF_027111255.2 of Flavobacterium flavigenum. Classification (NCBI taxonomy): domain Bacteria; kingdom Pseudomonadati; phylum Bacteroidota; class Flavobacteriia; order Flavobacteriales; family Flavobacteriaceae; genus Flavobacterium; species Flavobacterium flavigenum. The sequence continues at coordinate 89,604 of NZ_CP114285.2, forward strand.
AAGTGATTTAGACAATCAGTACAAAAACGGAATTTTCAATCTGGATGTGACTTTAAAATATTTCGAAAAAAATAGTATTAAAAATCCATCTGTAAAAGTAGAATTGTTTGATAAAGATGGAAAAACAGTTTATTCTGAAAGCAAAAAAGTAAACACAAAAGAAGAAAAAATAAGCTTTGGAGGCACAATTGATAATGTAAAACAATGGAATGCAGAAACACCAAATCTATACAAATACACCATTACATTGTTTGATAATAAAGGAAAAACCCTTGAAATTGTTTCTAAAAGAACAGGTTTTAGAAAAGTAGAAATCAAAAATGCTCAATTGTTAGTCAACGGAAAAGCGGTTTTGGTAAAAGGTGTCAATATTCACGAACATGATGATGTAAATGGACACGTTCCAAACACAGAACTGATGTTGAAAGACCTTAAGTTGATGAAAGAATTCAATATCAATGCAATCCGGATGAGTCATTACCCACATGAAACAAAATTTTATGATTTATGCGATGAGTACGGTTTTTATGTAGTCGACGAAGCCAATATTGAAACACACGGAATGGGAGCTGAATTGCAAGGAGGATTCGATCAGAAAAAACATCCTGCTTATTTGCCAGAATGGGCGCCGGCACATCTCGATCGCATTAAAAGAATGTTTGCATTTGATAAAAATCATCCTTCAATTATCATTTGGTCTTTAGGAAATGAGTGCGGAAACGGTCCTGTTTTTTATGATGCCTACGATTGGTTAAAACAAGTAGATTCAACACGTCCAGTACAGTTTGAACAAGCCGGAGAAAACAAAAATACAGATATTGTATGCCCGATGTATCCGGGAATTAAGAGCATGAAGGATTATGCCGGATCAGATAAAAAACGTCCTTATATTATGTGTGAATATTCGCACGCTATGGGTAGCAGTAATGGTAATTTTCAGGAATACTGGGATATTATTCATGGAAGCAAACACATGCAGGGAGGCTTTATATGGGATTGGGTTGATCAGGGTATCAAAACTAAAAACGCAGAAGGAAAAACCTTCTGGGCTTATGGAGGAGATTTAGGGGGAGAAAAAATGCACAATGACGAAAATTTCTGTGCGAATGGTTTAATAGCAGCCAACAGAACCCCGCATCCTGGTTTATTTGAAGTTAAAAAAGTGTATCAGGACATTCAGTTTCAGCTGAAGGATGAAAACAATCTGTTGGTTAAGAATTACTTTAATTTTACGAACCTAAATAATTATACCTTTAAATGGGAGTTGATAAAAAACGGATTAAAAACAAAAGAAGGGGACTTTGATCTGGCTGTAAATCCGGAAGAAACAAGAGAATTTAAGATAAATTATGGTGATCTTGACGATAATTCTGAATACTTTTTAAATGTGTATGCATTTTCAAAATACGATGCTCCTTTGGTTGCGAAAGGTCATGAATTTGCAAGGTCACAATTTGGATTAGGTAAAGGTTCTTATTTTAAAAATAACAATATTGCAAAAACTGCATCAAAACTAAAGCATACCGTTAAAGGAAATATACTTTCTTTTGAAACGGAGAATATTGCAGGGGAATTTGACTTGAAAAAAGGGGAAATCCTGAAATACAATCTGAAAAATGCAGATAATCCTATTTTTACCAATTTCCCAATGCCTTATTTCTGGCGTGCTCCAACAGATAATGATTTTGGTAACAAAATGCAGCAAAAATTAGTAATCTGGAAAGAAGCATCCAAAAATCCAACTGTTGTAAATGTTCAGATGGATAAAAATACTTCAGAAGGGTTGCTTATAAAAGTTACTTACCAGCTGGCCGGTGTTGATGTTCCTTACATTGTAAATTATCTGATTCAGAACGATGGCTCGATAAAAGTCACTGCAGCTATTGACATGGCTGGGAAAAATCTCCCTGAATTACCTCGTTTCGGAATGCGTTCAAAATTAAACGGCTCTTATGATAATCTGACTTATTACGGAAGAGGACCATGGGAAAATTACTCTGATAGAAATTCGGCTTCGTTTATTGGCGAATATTCAGATAACGTCATCAATCAATACACCAGAAATTATATCCGCCCTCAGGAAGGTGGTTATAAAACGGATGTTCGCTGGCTGACTTTAAAAAATAATAAAGGGCAGGGAATAAAAATCGAAGGATTACAGACTCTTGGTTTTAGTGCTTTGAATATTGCAACAGAAGATTTAGATCCGGGGAAAACCAAGGCACAGCGCCATCCATCTGATCTGGATTTAGATTCTAAAGAAGCAGTTTATCTGCACCTCGACTACAAACAAAGAGGTTTGGGCGGTGATGACAGCTGGGGACGTTTGCCTCATGATCCCTATCGTTTATTGGACAAACAATATACTTATTCTTATATCATTTCATTGATTAAATAATTTGACATTTTGTTTATATAGCAGAAAGCCTATGAGTTATTCATAGGTTTTTGTGATTTAAGAATATTTTTCAGTATCATAACTTTTACTATTTTGAGAAATAAATTACTTTTATTTTTATTGTTTTTTGTCTGCTTTTCTGTACTACCACAGTCGGAAAAAATAGCTATTCCAAAAAACGGACAGGAAAGATATGATATTCGTTATATCGGAATCCAAAATGGTCTTGCCAATAACGCGGTAACTTCTGTTTATAAAGATAAGCGGGGACTAATGTGGTTTGGAACTTATGATGGAATTAGCAGGTATGACGGTTATAATTTTCTGAGCTTCAGAAATGAGCCTAATGATGCCAATTCGTTAGTCAACAATAGAATAGTTACTATTTGCGGTACTCAGAATGAAATTTGGATCGGTACAAAAGGCGGTATAAGTGTTTACGATTATTTACGAAATAAGTTTATAACAAAGCGTTATACGAATGCTAAAACTTCTAAAAATGAAGTGATTGATTTTGTAATCAATCAAATTCGGGATTTTAAATCAAAACTATATATCGCCACTGCGGGTAAGGGCTTACTTTATTATGAAGGGGATGAAGAAAAAATCATTCAGATTCCGCTTTATGTAAAAGGTAAATTATTGTGGGATTATCATGTTCAGGAAATTGATTTTGATAAATCTGGTAAACTTTGGGGCTCTGTTGCAGGTATCGGACTTGTTTCAATGGATACATCAGCAAAAAAACTTTCCGTAGTTTTACCTTTTGCGGTGGGCAGCGGCTGCATTTTGTATGATAAATTTTCAAATATTTGGCTTGGAGCCGAAGAAGGATTGTTGCGATACAATGTCGTAAACAAAACGCATCACCTTTATAAAAATCAGGAAGTCCAGTATCCTGTTTTAGATTTGATGTGCAGGCCAGATGAAAAAGAATTGTGGATTGCTACAAATGGCAACGGAGTTGTAAAATACAATTATACCACAGATAATTTTTCTTTATTAAGCTCAGACCTGAACGAAGAAAAACTCAACAGTAATGCTATTTCCTCTTTGTTTTCAGACAATACAAACCGTGTCTGGATTGGAACTTTGCGAGGCGGAGTGAATACGATTGAAGAACGAAAAAGTCCTTTTACGACCGTTTCAAGAAATGAGAAAATAAAAAATACGCTGCCTAGTGATTTTATCCTTTCATTATCAGAACAGGACAATGAAAATCTCTGGATAGGAACAGACGGGGCCGGTGTAAGTTTATGGAACAGAAAGAATAATACGTTTACTAATTATTCCTATGATGCAAATAATCCAAATTCATTATCTAACAATTTTGTTTCAGCAATTGTAAAAGATACAAAAGGAACCTGGTTTGGAACTTATGGAGGAGGCGTTTGTTTATTTAATCCTCAAACCCGAAATTTTAAAAAATACAAATTATATAATCCTAAACTCAACGGACATCAAAAGAATATCTGGGTGCTTTTTCGAAGTAAAAACAATACTTTATGGGCAGCTTCTCCCGATGAAGAAGGATTGTATCGTTATAATGAAACAACTGATCTTTTTGATTTTGTAGATGCCGGAATCAGGGGAATTATTTCTATGGCAGAAGATAAAAACGGCAATCTTTGGATTGGAAATTTTTCGAAATTATACCAGCTCAATCTCAAAACAATGAAACGTAGAGAACTTGAGGTAAGATATCCGGTCCGTTCAATTGTTTCGCATTCTGATACCAAAATGCTTGTGGGTACAGAAGGAGGAGGTTTGATGCTTTTTAATCCAGAGACATTCAAAAGCAGCTTTTTGACTCAAAAAAATAAACTTCCTAATAATTCGGTTTTGAATATTGTTCAGGATAACGATCGAACTTATTGGTGCAGCACCTATAACGGGGTATTTGTGTACGATGCAGCTAACGGAAAAATAACGAGTTATCATGATGCAGACGGACTTCAGAGCAATCAGTTCAATTATAATGCGGCATTAAAACTTTCTACAGGCGAAATTGTATTTGGCGGAATAAAGGGTTTCAATATTATCAACACCAAAATAACGAATCAGTTTCATGATTTCCCTAAACTGATTATCACTTCGATAAAAGTAAACAATAAGGCTTATGATCAGTCGGGTTTATCTGTTTTCGGAATTGATAAATTAAAGTTGCCTTATGACGAATCGATGCTCAATATTGAATTTGCAGCATTAGAATACAGTCTGCCTGAAAAAATATCCTATGCTTATTTCTTAGAAGGCTGGGATTCGCAATGGCATTATGTTGACAATATCAGAAATGCAAACTATTCCAGAATAACAGAAGGCGATTATGTTCTCAAAATTAAATCTACAAATGCAGAGGGAATCTGGAATACAAAATCCATTTCGTTGCCCATCACCATTTTACCTCCATGGTACAGAAGTGGCTTTGCTTATTTTTTCTATTTTCTCCTTATCGCATTAATTATTTATGTAGTAGATAAATACCAGCGGCAACAGGAAAAACTGAAATACGAGGTAAGGCTTTCTCAGGATTTAGCGAAGCAGGAAAAAGAACTAAATGAAAAGAAATTAACTTTTTTTACGAATATTTCACATGAATTCAGGTCACCTTTAACCATGATTATTAATCCGCTAAAGGAAATCATTTACGGGACAGACCAGCAGATAGATCCGGCAACGATAGAAATGGTGTACAGCAATTCGAGAAGGCTACTGAGTCTGGTGGACCAGCTGCTGCTTTTTCGAAAAACGGAAACCGAAACAGGTAAACTTAAAATTGGCCAGATTGATATTGTAGAACTATGCAAAGAGGTTTTTAGCTGTTTTGTTCAGCATGCCAAAACAAAAAAAATAGATTACAGTTTTAGCATTTCCGAAGAAAAAGTAATGGTTTACGTGGATCGGGAAAAGATTGAAATGGCGATTTTTAATTTGATTTCGAATGCATTAAAATTTACCGAAAAAGAAAATGGAGCCGTTACTGTTAGTTTAAGATGTTCAGAAAATGAAATAGTTATCAGTGTCATCGATAATGGTGAAGGAGTTCCGGATGGGGATAAAGACAAAATTTTTAATCTGTTTTATCAGTCCAGTCAAAATATCAGGAATAACCGAAAAGGCTTCGGGATTGGTCTCTATCTTGTTAAACAGTTCATTACACAGCATCACGGTAAAGTTAGTTGTCGTGATAACATAAACGGAGGATCTGTTTTTGAAGTTAAATTATTATTAGGAAAAGACCACTTTGGGGATGTTGAAATCCGTGAAGATTTAAGCGACAGGACCTTGTTTTTGGAAGATATTTTAGAAGATACTACAGTGCAGGAAAATGTACTGAAAACTGTCGAAGAACCTGAAAATATTGAGGTTTTGATTAAAGATGCAAAAAGCATTCTGGTGGTAGATGATAACGTTCAGATCAGGAATTATTTGAAAAAGATCCTAAAGCCTAAATATCATGTTACGATAGCTGAAAATGCTGAAGCAGCTTTATCCATAATTAAAAAAGTAATGCCCGACCTGATTATTTCTGATGTGGTAATGGGTGAAATGAACGGAGTTACGTTTTGCAAACACATTAAATCCGATGACGAGCTAAAGCATATTCCCGTTATACTGCTCACCGGAGGAACTTCTGAAGATATAAAGCTGAAAGGCGCCGAAGTAGGGGCTGATGATTATATTACAAAGCCATTCGACAATGACTATTTATTAGCCCGAATCAGCGGAATATTAGCGAGACGTGAAAGTGAGCAGCATTATATGCTGAATTCGGTAACAAAAAAATCGGAAAGTTTAAAACTATCTGATGAGGATAAAAAACTAATTGACAGAATTGTAGAAATCATAGATGCGAATTTAGAGGTGGAGAATTTTAATGTAAATGATTTATCAGAACATTTAGGTATGAGTTATTCTTTGGTTTATAAAAAAATCAAAAAGATTACAGGAAAATCAGTTTCGGAATTTACCCGAAATGTCCGATTGCGAAAAGTAGCGACCTTATTAATTACTACCGATTTGCAGATCAGTGAAGCGGCTGCAATTGCAGGTTTTGGCGATATTAAATATTTCAGGAAGCACTTTCAACAATTTTACAATTTAAATCCTTCAGAATTTAAGAAGAAGTATCAAAATGTAAAGGATAACAAATACATTCTGAATGAAAGTTTCTGGAAATCAACCTGATTACAATTTTAAATAAATTCAAATTAGAGTATTGATAAAACTATTCGCTGATTCATAAAATGCATGCATTGATAAATTATTTTTGTGTGTAAAGAATAAAAAAAAGTATATTTCAAAATACATAGAAAAATTTTACTAACAGATTTTAAACCAAAATTTATATAATGATAAATTTAAAAAACTCATTTTTTATTGCATTGACTACTGTTTCATTGTTAAGCTGTAAAAGCACGGCCCAAAAAACAGCAGCAATAAAACAATCAAAAGCAGAAGTTATTTCGATCATTGATAAAGTAAATAATCACTGGCAGGAAACACATCCTGAACCGGGGAATTCTTTTTGGCATGTTTCGGCTTATCATACCGGAAATATGGAAGCTTACAAAGTGACTAAAAACAAAAAATGTCTGGATTATTCGCTGGCATGGGCTGAAAAAAACCAATGGATGGGGGCCAAATCAAATGATAAGTCGGAGTGGAAATACAACTATGGAGAAACTGATAAACATGTTTTGTTTGGTGACTGGCAGATTTGCTTTCAGACTTATATCGACTTATACAACTTTACAGGGAAAAAGGATCCAGGTAAAATTGCCCGTGCCCGCGAAGTGATGGAATATGAAATGAGTACGCCGGCAAATGATTATTGGTGGTGGGTTGACGGATTGTATATGGTCATGCCGGTAATGACAAAGCTTTACAACGTTACCGGAAACAAAATGTATCTGGAAAAACTGCATTCATATCTACAATATTCGGATAGTATTATGTATGATAGCGAGGCAAAATTATATTACCGTGATGCGAAATATGTATATCCAAAACACAAAAGTGCTAACGGTAAAAAAGACTTTTGGGCAAGGGGAGACGGCTGGATTTTTGCCGGTTATGCCAAAATTATTCAGGATTTGCCAAAATCGGCTAAACACAGGGCAGAATACATCAGCCGTTTTAAGGATATGGCTAAATCTTTGGCTGAAGCCCAACAAACTGAAGGTTATTGGACAAGAAGTATTCTGGATCCCGAACATGCCCCGGGACCTGAAACCAGCGGTACTGCCTTTTTTACCTACGGATTTTTATGGGGAATCAATAATGGAATTTTAGACAAGAAAACGTATCTGCCGGTTGTAGAAAAATCATGGAATTACTTAACCAAATTTGCGCTTCAGGAAGACGGTACAGTAGGCTATGTACAGCCTATTGGTGAAAAAGCGATTCCGGGACAGGTGGTAGATAAGAATTCTACAGCTGATTTTGGAGTGGGTGCTTTTTTACTCGCAGCATCAGAAATGTCCCGTTTTGTAAAATGATTGGATTCATTTATTTAATAACTATTGTAAGGCTGTCAATTTTGACGGCCTTTTATTTTTCCCCAAAATTTTAATCTATTTTATGATTAAATGTTGACTTGATGATTTGCTATAATGACTTTTAAATTTTTAATAATTATACATAAAGTATTTTTATCTTTTTATTTTGTTATAACTGTAAAAAAAATATGCATTTAATGGTAAAATACTGATTTGCCCCTTTTATAATGTTGTAATTACCCCCTTTTACTTATAAGTGTTATGTTAGATTTGTCTTGTAAATCATAGGTCTAATAGAAAATAAAAGCAGTTTAAAAGTAGTAACTGCATTGTTCAAAATACCCTGTGATTTATAAACTAACTAATTAATTAACCAAAAAATTACAAACAAAAATGACAAATTTTATTAGGAAAATCAAAGCTCCTGATTGCGTATCCGGATTTGATTTGAAAAAGAAACTTACAATATTTTGTGTATTGGTTTCCTTAACTCAGGTGCATGCCTATTCTGGAATTTCAGGCAAGGAAAAACTCTTAGAAAAACTACAGCAGCAAAATACTATAAACGGGCAGGTTAAAGATCAAACAGGTTTGCCGTTGCCAGGCGCGACGGTTTCGATAAAAGGAACAAAAATTGGCACCACAACAGATTTCGACGGAAAATTCAGTTTAGCCGGTGATCAGAATTCAGTTTTGGTCGTTTCCTTTGTTGGTTATGTAACTCAGGAAATTTCCGTAAAAGACAAATCGAACATTATTGTACAATTGAAAGAGAATGCTGCTTCATTGGAGGAAGTAGTAGTGGTGGGATATGGTAAAATGAAGAAAAAGGATTTAACAGGGGCAATTGTTCAGGTGAAACCCGAAGCTTTGGCGAACCAGAATCCACAAACTGTTCAGGATTTATTGAGAGGTGTACCCGGTTTGAAAGTTGGATATTCTGCTGATGCAAAAGGAGGCGGATCTTTGCAGGTTCGTGGACAGACTTCTGTTTACAATCCTGATGGCGCCGGGCATAACTCGCCGCTTATTATTTTAGACGGAATGCAGTTTTACGGTGAACTTTCAGAAATCAATCCTGATGATATTGGGCAGATTGATATTTTAAAAGATGCATCGGCAACAGCTATATTTGGTTCTAAAGCCGCTGCAGGTGTTATTGTTATTACAACGAAAAAAGGAAAAAAAGGCAAACCGGTCATAAATGTTACAACCAATACGACTATTGTCAATAAAAGCGCCTATCGCGATGTATATTCCCCGGAAGGGTATATAAAATACCGTCAGGATTGGGAGACTGCTAAAACGTATGGGCAAAATACAGCAACTGGAAATTACGAAGCATGGATAACCGGTACAGCTGCTGGTAAGCCAGGGTATTATACAAGTCCTGATCAATTAAATCAATATGGTATAACTCAGGCGCAATGGTTAGCATATCAGCCTGTTGGTCAAACTCAGGGAAAGAGTCCGAATGAAGTATGGGGACTCCGTTTAGGAATTACAGACCCTACGCTTTTAAAAAATTTTACAGAAGGAAAAACACATAACTGGTATGACAGTACTTTCAGGACAGGAATCAATCATGACCATAATTTAAGTGTTTCCGGAGCAAGCGATAACGTAAATTATTATATGTCTCTGGGGTATTTAACATCTGAAGGTGCTATTCAGGGAAATGATTATGAGGCAGTTCGTGCCAATATGAAAGTAGATGCCAAAATTACGAGCTGGCTTGAATTTGGAGCAAACGTTAATTTTCAGGACCGTACAGATGGAGACATAGCAGTAGGTACAGGCACAAATTACTGGGATGCAAACATGTTGAGAAACAGCCCGTTTTCTAATTTTAGAGATGCAAACGGCGATTATGAAAGACAACCCATGGGGCAAACTATCGGGGGATATAATTATTATTACGACCGCCAATTTATAGAACTTGAGAAAGGATATACGGTGTTAAATACTATTTTCAATACTAAGGTAACTCTTCCTTTGGGTATAACGTATTCTTTTAATGTGGCACCACGTTACCAATTTTTTTACAATCGATATTTTCAGTCATCCGGGCATAAAGGCTGGAATCCAGCTAACATTGGTGTAGATAGAGAAAATGGTAAAAACTTCACATGGAACATGAATAACACTATTACATGGGATTATACATTTGCTGAAAAACACCATATCATAGCCACTTTTGTTCAGGAAGCAGAAGAACTTAAAACATGGTCAGATCGTATCGATGCCAATAATATTTTGCCATCTGATGCATTAGGGTTTCATAATATTGCTAATGCAACACTTGCCAACAGTTCGTTTTCTTCAAACGACACACATCAAACTGCCGATGCATTAATGGCGAGACTTTTCTATTCGTTTGATGATCGTTATATGGTAACAGGAACGGTACGCCGTGACGGATATTCAGCATTTGGGGCTAAAGATCCGTATGGAGTTTTCCCTTCTGTAGCATTTGGATGGAACTTCAAAAAAGAAAACTGGTTCAACTGGGCTCCTATGAGTACTGGAAAATTACGCTTATCCTGGGGTAAAAACGGAAACAGAACCCTTAGCGATCCTTATATAGCTTTAGCAAACTTAGCTTCAGGTACCGGGGCAACAATGGGATATATTGATGCTTCCGGAAACATTGTGGATATGAAATATTTAGGAATTGACCGTATGGCGAATCCAAATTTGCAATGGGAAAAAACAGAAGCAACTAATATTGGCCTTGATCTGGGTTTCTTAAATGACCGAATTACCGGTACTGTAGATGTTTACAGAATGATTACCCATGATATGATCATGAATAGACGTCTTGCCGATTTTACCGGATTTGTAGGTATTGCAACCAATCTTGGAGAGGTTGAAAATAAGGGGATTGAAATAAGCCTTAATACCATAAACATAAAAAATCCAAATTTTGAATGGACGACCACAGTTGCTTTTTCATATAATAAAAACACCATTAATGCATTATATGGCAACATGGAAGATGTTAAGGATGCCAATGGCAATGTTATTGGAACTAAAGAAGCTGATGATAAGGCTAATAAATGGTTTATCGGGAAACCTATTTCTCAAATCTGGGATTATAAAGTAACCGGGATCTGGCAAAAAGAAGAATTTGAAGAAGCTGCAAAATACGGACAACGCCCTGGTGACCCAAAAGTAGAAAACAGTTACACTGCCGATGATGTTAACGGTAAACCAACTTATAACGAAAAAGACAAGCAGTTTTTAGGGCAAACAGATCCTCCGGTAAACTGGTCGTTACGTAATGAATTCAGGATGTTTAAAAACTGGAATCTGGCTATTAACATGTATTCTTACATGGGACACAAATCCCTTGATGGGCGTTATATGAATACCTACAATGATGGTAGTTTGTATACCAACAACTACAATCCGTTTGAGAATCCGTATTGGACAATTGATAATCCAACGAATGACTGGGCGCGACTTGATGCCAGAGGACCTGCCGGAGCCGGAACAGCAAAATTATACGATCGTAGTTTTATTCGTTTAGATAATATTTCGCTGGCTTATACGCTTCCTAAAGATCTTTTGGACCGCCTGCATGTTAGAAACTTCAAAATTTATGCTTCGTGTCAGAACGTAGCTACATGGTCTGCTTCCCGCGAATGGAAATACTACGGAGATCCGGAAACAGGCGGACTGGCTACACGAATGTTTAATTTAGGTTTTAACGTTTCACTTTAATAATTATTCAACAATGAAAAAATATATAAAAAATAAAATCTCAACATTTTTGCCTTTAGTAGCTGCAGCTCTTTTGGTTTCCTGTTCAGAGGATTTTCTGGAGCCGGACCCACTTTCATTTTACGAACCAGAAACTACATTTACGACAGAATCAGGTTTGCAGGCAGTTTTGGCAAGTGCCGATAAGGGGTTGCGTAATAATTATATTCATTATAAAAGTGCCGGAAATAGTGTGCCTATTGGTACAGAATATGTTTTCTCAGATATGGCAAAGTATGGAAAAACGGATAATACCAGCACAATTTCTGATTTTGCAAATACGATAGTGCCTACCGGAAGTTTTAAAACAGATACAAATGATGATTTTTACCTCGGATTTTATTGGAGTGAGGCTTATAACGGTATTAAACATGCCAATACTATATTGACCTACATTGATAATGTAACAAGTTTATCTCAGGAAGTAAAAAATAAATATATCGGTCAGGCCTATTTTCACAGAGCATATCGCTATTTAAATCTGGTATATCAATTTGGTGACGTGCCATTGATTACTAAAATTCTGGAGGTCCCAAAACAGACTTACTATTCTACTAAAAAAGAAGCTATCATCGAAATGATTACAGCAGATATGGAAAAAGCTGTGGAATGGGTTCCGGAGCAGTCAAAACTTCCTTATTTAGGTGTAGTGAATAAAGGCGCATGTCGTCAGCTGCTCATCAAATGTTATCTGGCATCCGGAAGGTTTGCAGAAGCCGAAGCTCAGGCCAATATTCTGATTAATCAGTCTGGTTATTCTTTGATGCAAAGTAATTTTGGAACGTTTGATCCGGGAGGAAATCCACAAACCTGGGCCATTACAAGAAATGTTATATGGGATTTGCACCGACCTGAAAATAAGGTGATTGCTGCCAATAAAGAAGCTATCATGGTTATGCCAAACGGAGGAGTACAGTCATTTTTGTCATTTGCTTCTATGAGAATTTTTGGTCCAAACTGGAATTCAGGTACGCTAACCACACCAGATGGTAAACAAGCAGCTGGACGTTTTGCTTCAAATAATTCGAATTATCAGGCAAAATATGATTATGCAAGAGCATTAGGACGTGGTATTTCTACGATTAGTGCTTCCTATTATTCGCAACATCCTATGTGGGTTGTAAACGGTATTGAAGATAAGCAGGATCTTAGGCACAATAATACTGTTGGTAACTGGGTCAATATGGAGGATCTTAAATACAGTGACAAGACTTCTGCCTACTATCAGCAAAATTTCAGAATGAAACAGAATGGGGTTTTATTATCAAAAGATACCCTTCGTGAATGGTTTGATTTTCCGTTGTACAAGATTTATCTGCATGATGTTGTTAATGAAACGAATCCAAATGCAACCGATTTTCAGGGCGCCAGCACGGGAAGTAAAGCACATTGGTACTTATATCGATTAGCAGAAACGTATTTATTAAGAGCAGAAGCACGTTTTTATCAGGGCAATGTTGGTGGAGCAGCTCAGGATGTAAATGTTATCAGGGCAAGGGCAGGAGCTTCTCAGATGTACACACAGGTTACAATTGGGGATATCTGTGCAGAAAGAGGAAGGGAACTTTATCTGGAAGAGTGGAGAAATGTAGAACTAAAACGTATTTCGCATTGTCTCGCCTTAAGTGGAAAACCTGACGAGTGGGGCCAGACATACAATATAGCCAACTGGGATAAACAGTCAGGGACTGATGCATCCGGAGGCAGCTACTGGTATCAGCGTATTGTACATTATACGCTTTACAACAAATATCCAAGCGGAATTGTGGTACCAAATGGCACTAAATTTTATACCATGGACAAGCGTAATAATTACTGGCCAATTCCAAACAATGCTATAACGGCAAATACTAACGGGAAATTAAGTCAGAACTTCGGTTATGACGGTTACGATCCTAACGTAAAAGTCTGGGATAAATGGCAGGATGCTGTCGCAGATGAAAGCCAGCTTTAAATTCACTTACCGTTAATATCCAATTATTTTACGTTCTAAATTTCAATTATTCATATACAAAAGTAGTTCAGCGGTTCAAAATCAGTCAACGATTTTGGACTGCTGTTTACTAATTTTTGAAATGCATTAATTATAAAAATATCTAATGTTTTTGATTAAATAAGAATATTTAAATTACTGTTATACAGATTTTAAAGCTGTATTTAAAACTAACTATAGATTTTCTTTATAATTCAAATTTAACTCTAAATCCAATTCATAGTTGCTCTGTTCAATTCGGCAGGTAACTAGGAAAAGTATAGAATATATTAAACCAATTTTAAACAAGATTTAATATGAAAAAATTATACACTTTTATAATATTCGGGTTATCGGTCTTTCTGTTCCGGATACAGGCTCAGGCACCAGGTCTTCCTGTTAAAGCAAATTTGGCTACGACACTCAGCGGCTTAAAAACATTTAATAATGGTACAGCTCCGGATGTAATGTCTTTCCCACTATCGAATCAGACAGAGTTTACGCTGGAGGTGAAAGCTAAAGTAAATTCAGCTCAGGGTAGAGGACTTGATGTCGAAGTTAAAAACACAACAGGTCTTGGTTTTAGGACTTCTTTAGACAAAACTTCGTTTAATTATAATACCATTTTATCATCAATAGAAAATTTAAGTAATTCCGCCGATAATGCTCAGGAACAAACTTATAGGTATGCAGTAAAAAATGGTTTTGTAAATATTTATCAGGACGGACATTACCTGACTTCTAAAGTACTTGATTTTGTAAATGACAACTCCGCAGCTCCAACTGTATATGGTTCTGATAACCTTCTGGGAAGATGGGCAGGAGTTGCAGGCAATAATTCGGGTAAACCAAATGATTACGGCTGGGCGAATACCTCAGCAAGTCTTCCGTGGAATACGGCTAATTCAACAAGTGGTGTACGATATCTGGATGTGACTTCCGGTCATACATTCGAGTCTGATAATACGGCTTACAATGGCAGAATAATGTATATCCGCTGGGATAATAGTGCATATTCTACTTCAACTTACAGTTATCCTGTAAAATTAGAAAAAGACCTGAAATATGAATTTTCGTGGATTTATGAATATGTATCGAATTCGGCTCCCGGAACTCCAATTAATGTAGCCATTTCAGCAACGGCAAATGGAACCGGAGTTATAGCTTCTAAAAGCTTTGTAACGGGAAATGCTACTAAATTACGAAAAGGCGATTTTTCTTTTATTGCAACAGCCGATGGTACATTTTACATCACGATTACAGCTGGATCAGGACTTATGGCAATTGGGGATTTAAAATTAAAATCTTCGAATTTAATCAATAACTGGGATGGTTTTACTAATGATAATGCTGGAACGCCTGCTATTTATGGCTGGACGAATTCATTAGGTTCGACTGTTTTCAATACCGCAAATGCTGCCAGTGGCGTACGTTATATGGATGTAACTTCGGGTCATGCTTTAGAGTCGGATAATACTAATTACGCAGGAAGGTTATTGTATATCCGTTGGGATGGCGCTCAGGAAAATTCAGTTTATTCTTTTCCGGTACAGCTCGAAGCTTCTAAGGATTATCAGTTTTCCTGGCTGTATGAGTATATTTCAAATTTAGCTCCCGGCTCACAAATGAATGTTTCGGTTTCAACACTCGCTAATGGTGCAGGAACAGTTCTTTCAGCTAAAAATTTTGTAACAGGTGCTGTCAATAAACTAAAAAAAGGAGATTTATCTTTTCAGTCTCAGACAGCAGGAACGTATTATATTAACATTACTGGCGATAAAGCACTTTTTGGTATAGCCGATTTAAAAATTCAGACCCAGCAAATGGCTAACATTGTAATTGGAAAAAATTATGCGGCCGGTGCTGTAGATATGGAAGTGAGCTCCGTAACTTTTGAAAACACAGCCTATGCTCCTGAAAAAGTGATCAGTCCTTCAGTCATAACTTCCGAAATTACGAGTAGCCTGAATGTTGGTGCTTATGCAAAATCAAGTGTAGTTTTAAACGGATCGGCTTCTTTATATTTAAAAAATGCCTATAATCCTTTAATTAATACCACTGTCAATTTAAATTCGCCAAATGCCCGATTGTATTTTGAAAATAAAAAACCGAGCGAGGTTATTAGTTCTTATTTGCAGTATATTTCTTTAAATGGTGTTCCTGCGGGTAACGATGCGAATGTTCAGGTGACCAATTATGGAAGCGGAGCCGTGGTAGCTCCATATTCGGTAAACGAAATGCCTCTGGAAGTTTTTACGGCAGAGAATTTTGGAGGAACTCCCCAGCTATATGCAGCCGTTATGCCTCATGATAATTTAAGTTCATTTGATAATGCTATTAAATCATTCAAATTGAAAAAAGGCTATATGGCCACTTTTGCTTCGAATGCTGATGGAAGCGGGTACAGCAGGGTTTATATCGCAGAAAATCAGGATCTGGAAATAGCGGTTTTGCCTGTGAATTTAAATGGAACGATTTCGTTTATCAGAACAATGAAGTGGCATGAAGTGAACAAAAAAGGACTGGCTGGCGGAAGTACAGAGGCGATGGATGCAACGAATATTACCTGGTACTACAACTGGAATACCGGAATGAGTTCTACACCCAATATTGAATATGTACCCATAAGACAAACCAATTACTGGCCGTCATTTACTCCTGCATATACAAAAGAAGGTTATACTCATCTTTTAGGGTTTAATGAGCCGGATCGTCCTGATCAGGCGAATATGACAGTTGAAGCAGCTATAGCTTCCTGGCCGGCGTTAATGAAATCAGGTTTAAGATTAGGCTCTCCTGCTACATCTGACCCTTTTAATCCGTGGATGGGGAATTTTATGACACAGGCTGAAGCCAATAATTACCGAATTGATTATGTAGCAATTCACTGTTACTGGTATAAAACTGCTGCTCAGTGGAAAAGTGATCTGCAAAATATCTATGACCGATACAAAAGACCGCTTTGGATTACGGAATGGAACATAGGTGCAAACTGGACAGGCAATAATTTTCCTGACGGACCAACTTTATTAACGGATGCAAATGCAATCAAACATAAAAATGACCTTGCAGCAATATTAAGCGTATTAGAAACTACTGACTATGTTGAGCGTTATTCCATCTACAACTGGGTTCAGGATGCAAGGGCGATGTATGTTACGATAGACGACGCTTTTAAAACAAGAAACCCGAACTGGCAAAATTATGTGTGGCTTCAGACGGCACCAGTAATTTCAAGTACTGCTACAAGTTATGTAGTTTTAACTCCTGCTGGTGAGTATTATGCAAATAATGCTTCGGCAAAAGCCTTTAGTTCGAATAGAGAATATATTCCAACATGGAAAACAAAAGTTGAAACACTGAGTTATGAGCTTTCTTCAGATTATCAAAATATTACCATAAACTGGACAGGTAATAATTCTGATTTAGTAAATAAATATATTCTGGAAAGAAAATTAACAGGCGAAAATGATTTTTCGGTTTTCTATGAATCAATAGATTACAAAGTTATTAAGCAGGTTGATGCAGTTCATTCAAAAGCAGAATACCGAATCAAAGTTGTAGGTAAAGACAATACAGAATCAGCGTATTCGGCTGTACTGGTTTTTGAACAGGCTCCAATTGCTGCTACACCAGCCAATATTGAAGGAAAGGCATTGTCTAAATCTATAATCAATCTAAAATGGCCGGCGGTTGCAGGAGCAGAATCCTATACGATTAAAAGATCGGAAACGCTGAACGGAACCTATCAGGATGTAGCTGTATATCTAAAAGAAACGACTTTCGATGATATCAATTTACAGGAAAATAAAGATTATTTTTATAAAATAGCATCGGTTAATAATGGTGGTGAAAGCCCATATTCTACACCTTTAAATGTTAAAACAATGGCATTTGCTATTCCGTTAGCTGTTACTAATGCAAGTTTAGCCTATGGAGATGCAAAAGTAAATCTTACCTGGGATTTTATGTACGATGTTGGTTTTTATGTAAAAAGAGCTGTTTCGCCATCAGGACCATTTACAACTATCGGAACTGTTACAACAAATGCCTACAGTGACGTATCAGTTTCAAACGGAACGCCTTACTATTATAAAATTGCTGCTTTTAATACTTTAGGCGAAGGCCCTGAATCAAATCTTCTTACCGCAACGCCGGCTCAGGGACAAAAGATTACGGGAAATATAATTGGTCATTCAGGATCGTATCAAAGTAATGGTGCTACAATTGAAAAGGCTTTTGATGAAGATCTGACAACTTATGTTGATGGTCCAAATGCTGCAGGCTATTTAGGCTACGATTTTGGAGCAAACGCAAAAGCTAGTCTCACGGATATCAGGTATGTTCCCCGAAATGGTTTTGGCAATCGTATGACCGGTAGTGAGATTCGCGGCTCAAACAGTGAAGATTACCTTAACTCTTATGAAGTTTTACATATAATAACTGGTACGCCGGCTAATGATATTTTTACTCAGGATTCCGGTTTAGCAACGCAAAAATACAGATACATTTATTGGTATGCACCAACGGGTAACGGAAACATTGCTGAACTTGAGTTTTACGGAAGCATCAATACAACTTTAGCTGTAGACAAACTTCAGACAGAATTTTCAGGGAATATAAAAGCATTTCCAAATCCAACATCCGGACAGTTTGATATTGATTTTCCAATTAGTGTAACGTCTCAGCATGTTGCAATTTATACCGCCGAAGGTAAATTGATTTCGCAATCGGATTATGTTGTTGAAAATGGTAAGATTCATTTGAATCTGGAGCATAAAAGTACAGGAGTATATTTTGTAAAGTTTAATTCTTACCCTGACAAAACAATCCGAATTGTCAAAAAATAAGAATTAAGCAGATAAAAAATAAGTTAGTTTGGTTTAATAAGTGTTTTTGTGACAATGGGGGATTTTGATCGATTCCCCATTGTCTTAAAAAAACATACTGCTGCCAAATTCTAAATAGATAATAAGATGAAATTTAAAACGAATCATTTTTGTGCTGGATGCTTATATTTTAGTTTCATTTAAAACACATAAGAAGAAATATATTAAGGTTTATCAAAAAACAATTAAAATGAAATTAAAATTTTCGATAATTATAAGTTTTATTTGTTCTTTAATTTTCGGACAAAACAATTCTTTTGAGCCAGGGAAATTTTGGAAAGATACTGACGGTGTACATATTAATGCTCATGGAGGAGGTGTTATTTTCGTTGATGGAACCTATTATTGGTACGGCGAATTTAAATCCGAAGGAAAAGAAGGAAATACAGCACTAAAAGGCGTCAGCTGTTATTCGTCAAAAGATTTGTATAACTGGCACAACGAAGGAATTGTACTTGAAGTAGAGGAAGATCCTAATTCAGAAATAACAAAAGGATGTATCATGGAGCGTCCAAAAGTCGTTTTTAATAAAAAAACAGGCAAATACGTGATGTGGTTTCATTTAGAACTTAAAGGAGAGGGGTATGATGCTGCCAGAGCTGCAGCAGCCATAAGTGATTCTCCAAAAGGTCCTTTTACATATAAAAAATCATACCGTCCCAATAGAGGAGTCTGGCCAATGAATTTTAAAGATGAATTTAAATCTGCTTCGACCGCTGAACGCAATTTAAAATCCTGGAGTCCGGAATGGGTAACTGCTGTTAAAAACGGAATGCTGGTGCGCAGGGATTTTAAAAAAGGACAAATGGCGAGAGATATGAC
This sequence comes from Flavobacterium flavigenum, assembly GCF_027111255.2. Lineage (NCBI taxonomy): Bacteria > Pseudomonadati > Bacteroidota > Flavobacteriia > Flavobacteriales > Flavobacteriaceae > Flavobacterium > Flavobacterium flavigenum. The sequence goes on from NZ_CP114285.2 coordinate 108,951, forward strand.
AGTTTATGTTGATGATAATGAGAAAGCCTATTTGATCCATTCTTCAGAGGAAAATTTGACGCTTCATATTTCTGAATTGACAGACGACTATTTAGATTTTACAGAAAAATGGACCCGAATGGCACCGGCAGGCCATAACGAAGCACCGGCAATTTTTAAAAAAGACGGAATTTATTATATGATAACCTCAGGCTGTACGGGCTGGGATCCTAATGAAGCACGTTCTTTTAAATCCAAATCTATATGGGGACCATGGGAGACCTTAGGAAATCCATGCGTGGGCAAAGGTGCTGAGCTTACTTTTTATGCACAAAGCACTTATATTTTTCCTGTTCAGGGTAAAAAAGATCAGTTTATTTTTATGGCCGACCGCTGGAAACCGGATAATCCTATTGATGGAGCATACATTTGGCTTCCTGTAAAAATTACTCATGAAAAGCCTGTTTTAAATTGGTTTGATAAATGGAATCTAAACGTGTTTTCAGAAAATTAATGACAAAAATTATTGATTTAATAGTCTGGATATTAATTATTTGTTTTTGTATTGGGCGAAATTTAAACAAGAAGCTGACTAAAATAAAATTTATGAAGAAACAAAATATTTTTGCAATTGCTCTTTGCTTCTGTTTTATGATACTAACTTTTTCGCAGGAAAAAAAAGAAATCACAGCTAATGAGAAATACAAACAATTCGGGCTTGTTTGGGGGTTAATGAAATATCATCATTCTGAAGTGAGTAAAGGAAATTACAATTGGGATCAGATATTTGTTGAAAATGCGGATAAACTTGAAGACGTTGATACTCAAGAAAAACTCAATGAATTTTTAATAAATTTTGTTCTTTCAATAAAAGCCAGTAAAATAAAAATTGCTAATGATACAGATAATTTATTCGAAAAGAATGTGGATTATGATTGGATAGAACAGTATTCAGCCAATGACAAGCTTTATAATTATTTAAAGCAATTAAAAGAAAATACAATTATCGGTGATTATTATGTAGTGAAGCAAATAAACAGGAAATTGACAGCTCCAAAAGATAGCGGAGAATTTAAATCATTTGATTATAAAATTAAAAGTCACAGACTACTTGAATTATTTAGCTATTGGAATGTTATCCAGTATCATTATGTGAATAAATATTTGATTGATACCAATTGGGTAAGTCAGTTGGATTATTTTGTTGATGGCTTCATAAACAGTAATTCTAATCTTGAATATGAAGTACAAAAAACTAAATTAATAGCTTCCATAAAAGATTGTCACGCCTATCATCTTTCGAAACTTGTATCTGACTCGCTAATATTTAAATACAAACCGCCATTTAGAGTAAAACTTGTTAATGACACTTTAGTAGTTACAGGTATTTTTAATAATAAATTAGGTGAAAAAGATGATTTGAAATTAGGTGATTTGATAATCGAAGTCCAAGATCAAAATATTAAGTCAGTCCTCAACAAAAAAGTAGGCTCCATGCTTTCTTTTTCAAATGATTCTTATTTGAAAAGGGCGGCAGGATGGATATTCTATAATAATGAAGATAGTATTAAAGTTAAAATAAAAAGAAAAGATTCTATCATTGATAAATATATTCATCTTTATAAAGACTTTGAAGTTAAAGATCCTTCCTGGTTAAAAAGCTTTTATGTTGAAAAAAAATGGCACCTTATTGATAATAAAATTGGCTACATAAATTTGAAGGAAATTACTAAAAATGAATTAAAAGAAGCATTTGAAGAATTTTCAAACACAGATGGAATTGTAATTGATTTAAGAAATGCTCCAAAATATATTTCAGAAGCCGATATTCCAAAATATACTTATCCTGAAAAAAGAAAATTTATAAAAGTTCTTTTCCCTATACCAGATAGGCCTTCATTGGCGAAATTCGATACCCCTTTGATTAGTTATATTCTCGATCCCTTTGAAAGTGGTAGTAAAAACTTAAAATACTACAACAAAAGAATTGTTTTATTAGTTAATGGTTCAACTCAAAGTAGAATGGAGTTTATTGGGATGGCTATTCAAGCATCTCCTAATTGCCTGACTATTGGCGAAAGCACTGCCGGTTCTGTTATGAATATTGCTACTTTCACTATGCCTGATGGGACACAAACTAATTTCACAAGCTTAGGCGCATTTTATCCAGATGGAACTGAAGTGCAAAAAAAAGGCTTAAAAATAGATTTCCCCATAAAAGAAAACACTTCAAATTTCATACATGATCAATATATAATTGAAGCAATTAAACAAATAAGATTTAAAAATTAGAGTAAAGGATAATAATTTTAAAGTGTTGTTTTTACACTTTTTATTTGATAACTTGCTTTTCCAACTATAAATATAAGTGTTTATAGCTTGAACTAGCGTATCTAATCAAAACCAAATCATAATGACAAAAACTAAAAGAATAATTAGGGCAATAGTTTTAGTTTATTTACTTCTAATAAGCTGTATAACAGAAATTACAGCGCAAAACAATACTATACAGCGCAAACAATTATTTAATTCAGATTGGAAATTTGCGCTGGGAGATGCTTCTGAAAACAGTCAGACAAATTTTGATGACAGCAACTGGAGAAAATTAAATCTGCCACACGACTGGAGTATTGAAGGTAAATCAGAAAAAAATAATCCAAGTGAGGGAGACGGTGGTTTCTATCCAATGGGAACAGGCTGGTACAGAAAATTATTTTCGGTGCCTGCAGCCTGGAAAAATCAAAAAATTACTATTTATTTTGAAGGCGTTTATATGAATGCTGAGGTTTTCATCAATGGTAAATCAATAGGTTTTCAGCCTTATGGTTATACTTCTTTTGAATTCGATCTTACCCCTCATTTAAATTACGGCCAGCAAAACACAATTGCCGTTAAAGTTGATAATTCCCAGCAAAAAAACTCCAGATGGTACAGTGGTTCCGGTATTTACCGAAATGTATGGCTGATGCTAAGAAACCCGGTTCATGTGAAAAACTGGGGTGTTGCGGTTTCTACCTTAGAAGTCAAAAATAACAAGGCTGTTGTTCAGGTTAAAACGGTTATTAAAAATGAAACCTCAATTTCACAAGATCTTATGCTTTCAACAGTTATGAAGTTTGGAAAAGATAAAAATCCTGCCATTTCTGAAAGCAAAATTTCAGTACTGCCAAATGAAGAAAAAGAGATTACACAAATATTAAAAATAGACAATCCAAAATTATGGTCGATTGAAGTCCCTAACCTTTATGAAGTGAAATCTGTAGTTAAAACAGCTTCAAAAATATTTGATATCACGACTACTGATTTCGGAATCAGAACTATTGCTTTTAGTGCTGAAAACGGATTTTCATTAAATGGAAAAAGCACAAAGTTAAACGGAGGCTGCGTACATCATGACAATGGCGCACTTGGTGCAGCTGCCTATGATCGTGCCGAAGAAAGAAAAGTAGAATTACTCAAAGCCGCCGGATTTAATGCAGTCAGAACTTCACACAATCCGCCTTCCGAAACTTTCTTGAACGCTTGCGACCGATTAGGAATGCTTGTCATTGACGAAATTTTCGATGGCTGGAAAGAAAAGAAAAATACTTATGATTATGCCAGTCTTTTTGACAAATGGTGGAGACATGATGTGGAATCCATGGTGTTGAGAGATCGCAATCATCCTTCGATCATCATGTGGAGTACAGGCAATGAAATTATTGAAAGAACTAAACCAGAAGCCGTTGAAACAGCAAAAATGCTGGCAAATGCTGTCAAAAATCTAGATTCATCACGTCCGGTAACATCAGCCATGACTACCTGGGATCAGGGCTGGGATATTTTTGACCCTTTGATGGCTGCCCACGATGTTGCAGGATACAATTATCAGCTGCATCATGCCGAAGAAGACCATAAAAGAGTACCTTCACGTATTATTGTACAAACCGAATCGTATCCTAAAGATGCCTTTGCTAATTGGGATTTAGTTAAGAAGCACAATTATATCCTGGGCGATTTTGTATGGACCGCAATGGATTACATAGGTGAGTCGGGTATTGGCCGTTATGTGTATCCGGGAGAGCCTGAAGGAGAACACTGGACCGGGAATTTATACCCGTGGCATGGTGCTTATTGCGGAGACATTGATTTAATAGGCTGGCGAAAACCTATCTCGCATTACAGAAGCATGCTGTACAACGATAATGAAAAAATATACATGGCTGTTAAAGAGCCAAATCCTGAAAGCGGACCGATAAAACTGACATCATGGGCAGTCTGGCCAACCTGGGAAAGCTGGACATGGCCTAATCAGGAAGGAAAAAATATTGAAGTTGAAGTCTATTCAAAATATCCAAAAGTAAGATTGTACCTGAACGGAAAAAGTCTTGGCGAAAAAGAAACGGGCAAAACACAGGAATTCAAAGCAACGTTTGCGATTCCGTATCAAAAGGGAGAATTAAAGGCTGTGGGTTTAGAAAACGGTAAAGAAGTTGAGTCTGTTTCATTGAAAACAGCCACTCAGCCAACTAAAATTAAACTGACAGCTGACCGGAAAACTATAAAAGCTGATGGACAGGATTTAGTGTATGTGACTGTTGAAATCACGGATGAAAAAGATATTTTAAATCCAAACGCAGAAAATCAGCTTACATTTAAAGTTTCAGGCTCCGGAACGATTGCAGGAGTTGATAATGCTAATTTAAAAGATACTGATCTTTATGTTGCGAATATCAGAAAAGCATGGAATGGCCGTGCTTTGGTAATTATTAAAAATAATGGAGAATCAGGCACTGTTAATCTTGAAGTTACTGCTCCCGGATTAAAGAAAAATACAATTAAAATAGAGGCTGTAAAAAGATGAATCAAATAAAAATACTACTGCTTTTCGTCGCTATTTTTAGTTTGTCCTTATTCTCTCAGCAAAAAGAAAATAAAGCATTACTAAAAATTACCAACCTTAAAGTAGAAAATGCAGTAACTCCTCTTGGTCTTGATGTATCTCAGCCAGTCTTTAGCTGGCAAATGGTAACCGTTGATAAAAACAAAGGTTATAATCAAGCTGCTTATCAAATTATTGTAAAAAATAATCTGGGGATTGATGTTTGGAATACAGGAAAAATTGAAAGTGGAATCTCTATCAATATTAAATACAAGGGTGAACAATTTAAGCCTGCGACTTTATACAACTGGACAGTACATGTTTGGGATCAGAAAGGTAAAAAGTACGCTGCAGAGTCATGGTTTGAAACCGGTTTACTTAATCATAAAATGGCTACAAATGCCGATTCAGATAGGGAAACAACTGCCTGGTCCGGAGCAAAATGGATTGGCGGTAGTCCCGATGATATGGTTTTGTACTCCCAATATCTTCCTGTTTTTTGTATCAATGGTACAATTCAGCTGGATGAAAAATCAAAATCAACAAAAGCATCTTTAGTTTATGGTGCGAATGATCAGCGTTTAATGGATAAAAACAAAAACCTGCTTAAACTGGAAAATAAGAAGGGTGAGAGTTATATCCAGATCGAATTGAATACAAAACCTTTGGATTCAGATGCACAGGCTATGTTGAATATTTATCGGGTAGGGTATCATCCAAATGATAAAAAAGAAATCCCTTTTAAAAGTTTTGCTATTCCGAACATACTAATTAATAAGGAAAACAAGTACAATCCTCATACTGTAAATATAAAAAGCTGTCTGGGAGTTACTAAAATTTATATTGATGGGGATTCAAAAGAAAATCTGATCGCTGATATTAATCTCAATCCATTAGGAGCCGGAGGTGATTTTATCGCTTTTCCTGTCGTAGGCGATATAGGTTTTTTAGTGCCTAAGGGAGAAAAAGCAAAGTTTTCAAAAATTGAAATCAAAAATTACAGAAGCCCTTCAAATATTATTTTTTCCGATAAAAGCGTTGGTACAGGTATATTTTCGTCATTTAAAGAAGTAATGGTTGAAAATAACTCCTACGTCATTACAGGAGGAAAAAATGAAGCTTTCGTTCTGGCTGATCCTAGTCGGAATTCTATGCCTATGCTTCGTACCCTATTTAAAATCGATTCTCCTAAAATAAGCAAAGCACGATTGTATGTCACAGCGCGTGGGATTTATGATGTTTACTTAAACGGAAAAAAAATAGGAAATGATTATTTTAATCCCGGACTCACGCAGTACAATAAAACTCATTTGTATCAAACGTATGATGTAATGTCTAATATTCAGGAAGGGAATAATGTATTGGGAGCCATTCTTGGTGAAGGCTGGTGGAGTGGAGGCAGTACGTTTGTTGGTGAAAACTGGAATTTTTTTGGTGATCGCCAGTCTATACTAGCCAAATTAGTAGTTACCTATGCCGATGGCAGTGAAAAAATCATTACCACTAATCCGGAGACATGGAACTATTTTAATGATGGACCGGTAAAGTACAGCAGTTTTTTTCAGGGCGAAGTTTATGATGCAGCAAAAGAAAAAGCAGTTGAAAGCTGGAGTACAGCTTCGTATGACGCTTCTCGTTGGCATCAGGCAGCAGCCATAGTAACTGATGGTTTTGTAAGTTCAGAAGGAACGGCTAATTTACCCAACTTTAATAATTTTTCGGATGCTCAGTTAATGGGGCAATTTGGATCTACGGTTAAGGCAATAAATGAATTAACAGCTCAATCTGTTAAAGAAGTTCGTCCCGGTGTATTTGTTTACGATATGGGACAAAATATGGTTGGTGTGCCCAATATTACCCTGAGCAATGTAGAAAAAGGCAAGAAAATCACATTGCGTTATGCCGAAGTTTTATATCCGGATTTACCGGAATACAAAGGCAATGAAGATTTACTGATGCTTGAAAATGTTAGGGCGGCAATGTCACAGGATCTTTACACAACCAAAGGAGGTAAAGAAACTGTAACGCCACGATTTACATTTCACGGATATCGTTACATAGAAATAACAGGAATAGAAAAACCGCTGCCATTAACCGCTGTTAAAGGAACAGTACTGAGTTCAATACATGAATTGTCTTCTCATTATCAAACCTCAAATTCTTTGGTAAATAAGTTGTGGGAAAATATTACCTGGTCAATGAGAGGGAATTTTCTATCAATACCTACTGATTGTCCTCAGCGTAATGAACGTTTGGGATGGAGTGGGGATATTTCGGTTTTTTCAAGGACTGCAGTTCATCTGGCAGATGTGAAACAATTTCTCAAAAGACATATGTTGGCCATGAGAGATATTCAAAGTGAAGATGGACGTTTTCCAGATGTAGCTCCAATAGGTGTAGGATTTGGAGAAACATTGTGGGGAAGTGCCGGAATTACTGTTGTCTGGGAAAATTATCTGCAATACGGTGACCTCAGTTTATTAGAAGAGCATTACGAAGCTATGAAAAACTACACCAATTATCTGATTGCGGATATTGATCCTAAAACCGGTGTTTTAAAAGAAAATGAAAGAGATACCTGGGGATCATTAGGAGACTGGCTGAGTTTAGAGGATTCTAAAAATGAAAAAACATTGTTCTGGGAAGCTTATTTTATTTATGATTTGGAAATTATGACGAAGGTTGCCAGCTTATTAGACAAAAAGAAAGATCAGCAACACTTTTCAGAATATTACAAGCAAAGAAAGGATTTTTTCAATAACACTTATATCGATAAAACAACAGGAAAAACATCATTTAGAAACAAAATTGTAGATACGCAAACCTCGTATGTACTGCCTTTTGCTTTTAATGTTCTGAATAAGGAAAATGCTAATCTGGCTTTACAACAGTTTATATCTTCTATAAAAAGAGAAAACAAAACCGATCAGGGCGTTGTTTGTCCGCCTTATTCTTTAATGACCGGATTCATTGGCACTGCATGGGTAAATAAAGCACTTTCTGATAATGGATATTCGAATGTAGCTTATCAGTTATTACAGCAGACTTCTTATCCGTCATGGCTCTATCCGGTCAGCCAGGGAGCAACTACCATTTGGGAACGGTTAAATTCATATACGCATAAAGACGGATTTGGAGGAAATAACCGAATGAATTCTTTTAATCATTATGCCTTTGGAGCCGTAGGTGCATGGATGTATAATTATTCGTTAGGAATAGTAAGAGAAGATAATTCACCTGGATTTAAGCATTTTATATTACAGCCTGAACCTGATGCTACCGAGCAGATGACCTTTGCAAAAGGTTATTACGATTCGATGTATGGACGTATTGAAAGCAGCTGGGAAACGAAAAAAGGCAAATATGAGTTCCGTTTTGTTGTGCCTGCAAATACTACAGCGACACTTTATTTACCCGGTTTAAAAGAAAGCGACATAAAAATAACGGGTAAAAAAAGCGGAATCAAATTTTTGAATATAAAAAATAATAAAGCTCTTTTCGAAATAGAATCAGGAGAATATTCGTTCGAAACAGTTATTAGAAATTAAAATGATCAAGATTAAAAATCCTTACAAGATGAATAAATTTAGAATATTGTTTTTAGCAGCTATTTCCAGTATTTCTTTGTCTGCACAGCAAAAAGAGAATAAGGCAAATGTTTTTGAGCTACAAAATCCAGATTACAAAATTAGTCCGCAAACCGGAATGACAAAACAGCACTGGAAAGATGCAGCCCTTTATTTGCTGGAAGGAGCTTTCAGTTATATTCATAAACTGGATGACCCAATGCAATTCCCAAAGCAGGAAGGAAAAAGTTACCCATCAAATCCAAATCAGGTTCCTACAGAAAAACTGGAAGGCCTTTGCAGAACCTTATTTATTGCTTCACCTTTGTTAAAGGAAAATCCGGATTTGGTCATCAACAACATAAAAGTTGCTGATTATTACAGATATCAAATAGCTAAATTAGCAGACCCACAGAGTCCGACTTACATTGAACCGCGTGCTAAAAATGCCGGACCAAATCAAAAGCTGGTTGAATTTGGCGCTTTGTCACTTTCGCTTCTGACCAATGCTGACGTTTTATGGAAACCGCTTCCTCAAAATCAAAAAGACGATCTGGCCAAAATCATGATCAGCTACGGTGACGGACCAACGGTAGATTCTAACTGGAAGTTCTTCAATATTTTTGTACTGAGTTTTTTTAAAGAACAAGGCTATACCGTCAATGAAAAATTATTGGTCGAATATTTAGAAAAATCATTGAAACATTATCGTGGCAATGGCTGGTACAACGACAGTCCCGCATTTGATTATTACAGTATGTGGGCTTTTCAGATGTACGGCAATATCTGGTCGGAGTTTTTCGGAAAGAAATACTATCCTGAAATTGCGGCTAAGTTCATGTCAAACTTTAGCGATTTAAAAAATAATTATCCTTATTTGTTTAGCAAAGATGGCGAAATGATTATGTGGGGAAGAAGCATCAGTTACAGAATTGGGGCTGTAGTGCCTTTTCCGTTAATGGGATTTCAAAATGACCCTGATATCAATTACGGTTGGATGCGCAGGATTGCATCTGGCGTAATCAAACAATTTTTGACACATCCGGATTTTATGAAGGATAACGTGCCTACACTTGGATTTTATGGTGAATTCGAACCGGCTGTTCAAAATTACAGCTGTCGCGGAAGCGTGTACTGGATGGGGAAAATCTTTATGGGTTTACTGGTTCCCGATAACAATACGTTTTGGACCGCGAAAGAAAACAACGGCGATTGGGATACGACATTCAAAAAAGATGAAGTTTACAATAAATATCAGGGAGATTCACAAATCCTGATTACAGATTATCCTAATATTGGCGCTTCAGAAGTAAGGGCGTGGTGTCATGAAAAGGTAAAAGACGACTGGCAGAAATTCAGATCTACAGAAAACTATAACAGACTTTCCTATAACAGCGCTTTTCTGTGGCAGGCAGATGGACAAAATGGGGAAGTTGCTATGAATTATGTTGTTAAAAACAATAAAGAACAATGGGAAGCCTTTAGATTATTCACTTTTAAAAAGTTTGAAAATGGTATTTATTACCGAAATGTAGTTTTAGAAACCGATGAAAATATAAAATTCAGTTTAGCAGATATTCCTTTGGCTAACGGAATTTTAAGAGTTGATAAAAATAACAGTGACAAAGCTGTTTCAATGCGTTTGGGACATTATGCATTGCCAAAACTAGACAAAGAAATAGTGACAACTAAAAAAAATATAGCAGGACATGAAGTTACCATCATAGACAACGGAAAATACCAACTGGCTATGATTCCGCTTTTAGGATGGGACAAAACCGAAGTTGTAAAAGCAAAAGGATTACATCCCCAAAGCAATGAAAGCGCTGTAATAAATGTTTTGAGTGATACAAAATCAAATAAAACAAAAATTTACGCAACTCTTATGCTCTGGAAGAAATCAGGCGAGAATTGGAAGAAAGAAGAATTACTTCCAGTAAAAATTGTGGATCAGGAGAATGATGTAGTTACGATTCAATTTATTAATGACGGCTCCAAAAAGTTAATTGATTTTGATAAGTGATAAATTATCCATTTGATACAATCAAAGTTTGCTTTCATTAATTTTATTAGAATGTTATTCTTCAGAAATTTTTGAGAAATGTTTTGTCATAATTTCTTGCAGCATAGATGAATTCAGGGTTTTTTGTCTGTAATCTGCGATTTCTTTTATGCTGTCTGCTTTAGCTTTGTCTGCCGGATTGAAAGAGCTGGTAAGCATTATGATATTAATTTTTTTCTTCTGTTCATCTGGCACAAGATTTTTATAAGCATTAATAAATTCCCAACCATCCATAACAGGCATATTAATATCCAGAAAAATTAACCCGGGCTTAGGACTGACTGCTTCCGAAGATTTGAACTTTCCTTTGTTGCATAAGTAATCAATGGCTTCTTTTCCGTTTAATGCTATTTGAATATGCATAGTTATACCAGCTTTCTCGACAATTTTTTTATTGATAAAGTTTGTGGCAAAGTCATCATCTATCAATAATACACAGTTTAATTTCTTCTCCATATTGTAATAACTAAATTGTTCTCAACTCTGCTATGTTTTTTAGTTAAATGGCAATGTCCATTTAAAAACGCTTCCTTCGTTATATTTTGATTCCACCCAAATTCTTCCATTATGATGTTCAATTATTTTTTTGCAATGAGACAGCCCTATACCTGTTCCTTGATATTCATTACGGTTATGCAATCGTTTAAAGATAACAAAAACTTTTTCGATATCTTCTTTTTTGATTCCGATTCCATTATCAGCTACTGAAAATATCCATTTTTTTTCTTCCATTACAGCGGTTATTTTTACTTTAGGATTTTTTCCTTTTTTTCTGAATTTAATGGCATTACTAATTAAATTTTGAAATAACTGTCTCATTTCGGTAGCATTGGCTTCAATTATTGGCAGATCTTCATATTCTATTACTGCATTAGATTCATCGATGCTGCTTTTCATGTCTAATATTACATCTGATACGATGCTATTGCAGTCTATAGTATTCTTTATTAACTCTTTACCAATTCTAGAATAATCCAAAAGACCTTTAATTAGCAATTGCATACGTGAAGTAGAACTACGAATAAAGGTTAAATAATGTTGCTGATCTTCATCCAGTTTTCCCGCTAATTCTTGTTCCAGTAATTCAGAACAATGACTCACTGTAATTAATGGTTCTTGTAAATCATGTGATGCAATGTAGGCAAACTGTTCTAATTCTGTGTTTTGAAACTCGAGTTTTCTGTTTTTAGTTATCATTTCATCCTGCATTTGTCTTCGTTCATTAATATTTCTCAATGTTCCTTCAATGTTTATTGGTATTCCTTCTTTATCATATAACAGATGCGCATTTATCGAAAAGTATAAAGCATTCCCTAATGCATCATAAAGTTGAACATCAAAATCCGAAATATGGCCTTCCGTATGTAACTTGTTTAATAGTAATTCTTTATTTTTTTTGTTATAATAATAATCAAAAACGTGAGTACCCATAATTTCAGAACGAGGAATCTGGAAAATCTTTTCAAATGAAGGGCTTACATCCAAAAGAATACCTTCTATAGTTGTTTTCATGTAAACATCCTGGATATTTTCGTAGATTGAACGAAATCTTTCCTCACTGATTTTTAGACTTTCTTTTGCTTTAATCCTGTCTGATATATCGCGAATAGAACCTACAATATATTCAGGTTCATTAATACTTTCATCATAAATAATTCTTGCATTGACTGAAACAGTATATAATTTAGAATTAACTATTATTTGTAAGTGATGATTATTTATTTCTCCAACGCTTTTCAATTTTTCCAGAATGTGTTGCCTGTCTTCAGGATTATAATAAAAGTCAGCAAAGTCATTTCCTATAACTTCGTCCTGTTTAATATCAAAATAGGAGCATGATGGGCTAATATCAATTATTTTTTGATCTTTTAAAGATGCTTTAAAGAATACATCCCGTACACTTTCAAAAATAGTCCTGTATTTTTTTTCACTTTCTTTGATTTTTTCATTTGCTAGTGCTATTTCCAGTTCGGTTTTTTTTCTCTCATTAATATTGCGCATAGTCCCTTCAATATAAAAGGTTTTCTGCTTATCATTATAACGTAACTTTGCATTAACGGAAAAAAATAAAATTTCTCCCTTAGCATTTACAAATCTTTCTTCAAAATCACTTACTTTTTTTTCCTGAATAAGAGTTTGATTAAATTTTTCTATATCATTTACATCATAATAGAATACATTGAAGCTTTTTCCTATTAGTGATTCACGGCTCAGATCAAAATATTTTTTTACTGAAGGGCTAACTTCTGTAATAATGCCATCTAGATGCCTTTTGAAATAAATATCTTCAAAACTTTCATAAATAGATCGGAATTTTTCTTCACTTAGCTTGAGGTTTTCTTCAGCGAGTCTTCGCTCAGTAATGTCTCTTATGGCACCTACTGCAAATTTTGGTTCACCATTCTCATCGGATATGATGGTTGCATTGATTGAAACATAAAATATCTTGTCTTTTATTATTATTTCATTGTTAAAGTCAATAATTTTTTTCTGTTTTGCCACTTCATTAAACATCAATAACATTTGCGTCTTGTTATTGTATATGCTTGACATTCTCTGGCCAATCAATTCTTCTCTGGTTATTCCATTGAAATATCTGCATGACGGGCTTACATCCAATATGGTTTTTGTTCTCAAATCTGTTTTGAAAAATACATCATGAATACTGTCAAAAATTAAACGATAGTTTTCTTCGCTGATTTTTAAATTTTCTTCAGCAACCCTTCGCTCTGTAATATTTCTTAAAGCGCCTACTAAGTATTGAGGCTTACCTTCGCTATCCCAAAGTAGTTTAGCATTTATGGATACATAATAATGCTGGTCTTTTATAATTATTTCATTGTTGTAATCGCTAATCTCGTGCTTTACGGCTATTATCTCTGACATTTGTTTTAGTTGCTCTATATCAGGATAAATATTGTAGATTGACTGGCCAATAAGTTCTTCTCTGGTGATACCGTTGAAATAGCTGCATGAAGGACTTACATCTAAAATTGTATCTGTTTTTAAATCCGTTTTAAAAAAAACATCCTGAACGTTTTCAAATAAGATGCGAAAATCCTGTTCGCTTTTTGTGATTTTCTGATGTTGTTCCCTGATCAATAACTGGTTTTCTTTCCACTCATCCAGACATCGTACGGAACCTTCAAAATGGGACATATTTTCTTTTTCGTTCGAAATTAATTTTGCAGTCATGGCAAAAGAACTAACCTTGCCATTTTTCTTAATCAGGTCTATTTCATAATCTTTTACTTCTCCATTTGAAATTAATTCCTGCATGAGCTTTTTTCGGTCATTTTGGTTCACGTATAAATTGCCCATATTTATAGAAAGCATTTCCTGTCTTGTATAACCTAAATAGTTAAAGATTGACGGACTCACTTCATAAAGTTCACCATCCATATTAGACATAAAATATACATCCATTATATTCTCAAAAAATGATCGGAATTTTTCTTCACTTATTTTGAGATTTTCTTCTGCAACATGATTTTCAAATGATTTGGACAGAATATTGACAATAGATCCCAGTAAATGATTTTCTTCAGGTAAATAGTTGTTTGGATATTCTTTTTCTCCAATGTTGCCAATTTCTAATATGCCGTAATCTTCTTTATTCAATTTTATTTTTTTACTTACATGCCAGTTTGTTTTTCGGTTTTGCGCAGTATATTCCTCACCTTTTACAATTATTCTGCAATTTGTGGTTTCCGGAAATTGAAATGCTTCAGGAATTATTTTTACACAAGCGTCAATCATATCTGACATCGAAAGTGTATTGTTGCTGGTAATCTCAAAAATATTCTGTAAACATGTTATTTCTTTTATACGCTCACTTAATTTAGCAGTTTTATTGCGTTTTTCTTCCAAAACCCCATGTACAAATATTATGGAAACCAAATTTACAAAAAGGAAGAGCTGTAACATAGGATAACTATAATTCCATTGATTGAAAGGCGCCTGTAAATAAAGAGAAGTGTGGTATAATGAAATTACGGTAACTAATAAAGCAATAAATGTTATGGTCTTTAAGTTAAATCGGTATGCTGCCCATATAAGGAAAAAAAAGATAATAGCCTCGTTGTTTGCATTATTAGCAAAAATAAATACCGAAGCAGTTACAGTAAGTAAGGTCAGAACTATGGCTTCAATTATTTTGCTTACTGTCCAGTCGAAAAACTTGTTGTTTTTGTACAGCCAGGAGAGTACAAATGGAGTAAAAATAATTGCTCCCAAAACGTTTGATGTAACCAGATTACTCCAAATTATTATCAAATGGTTCATACTGATATAAGGACTTGCTATGAGCAAAACAACGCCAAAAGAAGTACTCAGGACGCTTCCGATGAGACAGGAAAGAGAAAAATATATAACATTTTTTCCTTTGTCAAATGGATACTTACTTTTGCACCATAATTGTGTTAAATAAGAAGCTATAACAGCGTTTAGACCCATTACAATCGGTCTGAAAAAACAAAAAGAAAGTGGCTTTATTAAATCCGGAAAATTTGCAGCGTTTCGTATATAAGGTTCATATAGCCATAATGACGAAATGAAACTTCCTAATAATACTCCAAATATTGCTTTTCTTCCTAAAATTATGACTGCCGCTATACTAAAACCAACTGCAGGAAAAAATGGAACTATGTTGGTGTCAGGAATATAGGCAAATCCAGATGTCTTGGCAATAATTACATATAAAACTGCCGTTACAATCGTGATTTTTATTTTCGAATTTGAAAAAGGTATGTTGTAATAGCCTCTTTCATTTACTGGTAAATTCATCTTTTTGCTTTTTTGGAAATCCGATTATTTAACGTTTAAAATACTAAAAGATATGTTTAGTTGTTTCAAATTAAGTGAATTTATCACCTAAGTAAGTTTTAGTATTATAGTGCACTTAATTAGTAGGTAATAGAGAACCCTTAATTTTTTTATTTTTATTCCAGTTAAGTCTTTAGAGATGATTTTTAATAATTTTCGATGTAATTACGTTAAATACAATTATTTTATTTTAAAAATTCTTTATTTATCATTAGAATTTACTTTATACTATTTATGTTGATTGTTTATTAATTCCATTGATATTAAATTTGTCTAGTACAATCGTTAAAAAATAAAGAAGAAAATAACAGATAAGAATATATGGAGTAAAATTATAATCTTACTGAATTAATCCGATACTCAAACTTAGCAAACTAAACTTAGTTATCTTAAAGATTGTTATTTTTGAATTATAAAGCTTTATATTTTTCTCATAAAAAGTTATATAATTAACATTAGAGAGCATTGTTTATACGTCAATATTTTTGGATCTGACTAAAAATACGAATCGTTTTGATTAGATTAATGCTTATCAATATTAAAAATTTTAGAAACTAAGTAGGGGATCTATATGTTTTAAAAGTGAGTTAATTATTTGGGTTAATAATGTTATTTCACCACAAATGCTGTAAACTTGGAAATGCAGTTATAAGAAAATAGTTGAGGCGTAAAGTAGTTCGGTAGGAGGAAAGAATGAATTAATGTAAAAAGAGGGAAAAGTAATCAAGTAATGATCATCAATTTGGTGAAATACTCCTTTATTTGATTTTAATACTTCAACACTAAAACAGGAATTTTATTGTTGTAATTTTACAGTGAATTACGCTCGATATACAAAAACGGATTTTTAAAGTTGTCTTTTCTTTTGTTAAGTATGGCTTCTGCAGCTTTTTGTCCCATTGTTATAAAATCACTGCTTAATACTGTAATATCCAATAAAACTTTTAGAGGAGTATCATTGTAGGAGATAATTCCAATATCATCACCTATTTTAAGTTTTTTTACCTTGGTTTGCTGTACCAGATTTACCAGGTCGTTGTCTTCAATAATAATATAAGCATCTTTTGATGTAAATTCAAGCCCAGCATGTATTTCTTCCATAATTCGAAATTGAAATTTATGTTCAGAACAGAACTCTAAAAATCCATCTAAGAGTCCAACTGGATAAGGAAATACAGCTTTGGTAGGATACACTAAAATTATTTTTTCATAATTTTTTAATTTTCCAACCGCTTCATTAAGAGCATTAATGACATCTAATTTGAAGTCCTGATAAATCACAGGAAAAGTCCCCGAAATTTCAGAATGTGAATTGTCTAATATAACCAATTTATCTTTAGGGATAGAATTAATAGCCTTAATTGTTATTGGTGTATAATTGATGTGGCTTTGTTTCTTGTCCCTGAAGTGGGGCATAATAACAAAATAATTATAATTATTTATGTTTTTCTTTATGGCATTAATGAATAGCTGTTCATCACAGTAATAAAGATACATATCAACCTGACCATTTTTACCCAACGCACTGACAAATGAATTGTAAATTTCCATTTTGTAGGTGCATGGTTTATTTATAAGAAAAAAAACATTTATACTATAATCACGATCTTTTGATTCTACAAAATTACCAAGTCCTGTAACCGAATAAATTAAATTACGATCTTGCAGTTCTTTATATGCTTTTTCAGCAGTATCACGAGATACGGCATTTTTATTACTTATAGTTCTTATTGAAGGGAGTCGTTGACCAATTGCAAACTTTCCTTCCTGAATATCATCCGCAATGCTGTTTGCAATCTGGATATATTTAGGAATACTTGAATTTATTTGCAAATCTATTGCGGCATTCTCCGTTTCTACTTTCATTTAGTATTAATCTATTCGCCGAATATAATCATTTTTTAAATATTAGTGTAAAAAACACAATTATAAATTTATGTATTATTTGGAGACATAAAAAAATATTCACACAACTTTTACTTGTATCAAAAAACCAAATGAAGTTTTTGTTAGTACTGGATTTATAGTATGTGGAATAGAAAATAACATTTATATCTGAAACATTAATTATGTTTTAGCAGTATTCTAATTTGTTGTATTTGTTATATTTCTAAAAACTAAAATGCTTGTTTATACTTGTTTTATTTTATAAAACGGCGTTTTTGATTAATATAACGCTCATATTTAACTATAAATAAAATGTATTTTTTTCTGTTTTTTATTTCAGACTAATCAAAATAAAAAATTACTCTGTTGCCACCTTTTTTATAACTGAATTTCAGTTTGTAAAGGAGCAAAAGAGTAATTTATTTCACCAGGATTTAAGGAGGATAAAAATGCTCACTTAATTTAAAAGTACTGAATTTTGTTTTTCCAATGAGCTATAAATATCTTTTACATCTTGTGATTTCTCTTTTTGTAAAATCAAATTAGCTGTATCAGTATAAACAAAAATTGTGTTCTTTAGACCAAGAAAAGTAGTATGTTTTTCGCAACCTATTACCATATTACCGTATTCGTCGATAGGATGGTCACTTGACAACAAATACTCATAAACAGCTTCAAAAGATCCTAAATCTGACCATGAGAAAGAGGCTGGAACGACTTTTATTTTTTTACTGTGCTCCATAACGGCATAATCAATACTGATTGATGGAATTTCCATTGATAACTCAAAATCAAGAAAGCCCTTTTTATTTGATTCCCATGTTTTTTTTGATTTTTCGTAAACCTCTGGCTGAAATTTTTTAAGTTCATCTAAAAGTACAACTGCTTTAAAACAAAACATTCCGCTGTTCCATAAAAAATTTCCTCTCGCCATAAATTCTTTCGCAGTAGTTTCATTAGGCTTTTCTCTAAAAGAAATTACATTATCGCCTTTAGCTTCAATATATCCGTAACCTGTTTCGGGTTTGGTTGGTATAACTCCAAAAGTTACAATAAAGCCATCTCTTGCTTTTGATACAGCATTTTCGATTGCAATATTATAATCAATCATTCCATCTATAATATGATCTGAAGGTGTAATGATTAAAATGTCATCTGGATTTGATGCAAATGCTGCAAAAGCAATTGCTGCTGCTGTGTTTCTGGGTGTGGCTTCTACAACGTTAGTATATTGTGTATTGGTCTTGTTCATCACCTTTTCGCTTAAATGGTGATTGTCTACATTTCCTACAACCATTACTTTATCTGCTAGGTGACTATTTCGTTCTACAGTCATCTCAAAAAGTGATTTTCCATCAAAAATCTCTAAATATTGTTTTGGACGGCTTTTACGTGATAAAGGCCATAGTCGGCTACCTACGCCACCGGTTAAAATTACATGTGTTATTGCATTTTGTTTTTCCATGTTTTATAATAAGTCTAAAAACTATATACTGTTAAGTGATTATATAAGTTAATTGTATTGGTAGTATTAATTTGTACAAGAAGGATATTTAAGAAATATCTAAATGAATATTCCAAATAATATAGCCAAATTAAATATTGTCATCTTTTTTGTGTTTACATAATTAGTATAAATTCTTATATAATTAGTTTACGAGATTTCTCAATTCCAAATGACAAGTGTTTTTTAATACTGGGAATTGTGTAAGTTCTTAAAGAAATTAAATATTTCCTAAGTTGCTCATCATTTGTACTTTAGTGTTAAAATAAATATTTTAAAAGTTCAAGTTATGGCAGAAATTAAAATTGAAAAAAAGAAACCTTTATGGCCTTGGATTATAGCAATGGTCTTAATATTTGCAGTTATTTACTTTGTGTTTTTGAGGGATAGTCAGGCACAGAATGACAATAGTGTAGAAATCGAAAACATAATTGGGGCAGATAATGCGACAAATTAAAACGCGGATTTCATGCAAAGAAATCTGGAAAAAGAAAATTCTTAAATATAAATGAATATGGAAAAAGATAGAAACTTATACAGGCTGGATGAACTTCCTGATTATAAAATTGCTTCAGACTATTCTGATGTGCGAGGATGGAAAATAGTTGATGCTGATAACCGCACTATAGGAAAAATTGATAATCTTTGGGTTAATAAAGATATGCAACGTGTTGTTTACCTTGATGTAAATGTGGATAAATCATTAATAGAAGATAGTCGAAATGAGATTCATGATGCCATTGCAAATGACAATGGAAAAGAGTTTGTATATAAAGATGGCGATAGTCATATTATCATACCTATTGGCTCTGTTAATATAAATAAGGATACAAAAATTGTAATGGCTAATAACATAGATTACAATACATTTAGGAGAACAAGCAGATATAACCAACATCATAATTTCGACAGAAACTATGAAAGATCCGTATTTAGATCCTACTATCCTGATGATGTCTCACGTTTTGATTCTGATAGCGATGATGATGCTTTTTACCGACGTAGAGAGTTTGAAAGTCGTTAGATGCTGATATTCAAAATGGAATCCTGAAAAGAAATGTGTTCAATTCTTTTCAGGGTCCTTTTTTAGAAGGTATTTTTAATTAGTGATTGATTGATGAATAATTTGGAATTATTAATTCCTAAGTTCAGTTCCAGATGCAATAAGCCTGAAAAGTGGCTCATATTTTTTAATCTGAAGTTTTAAATCTACGTTTTCTTCAGCAGGACCTATACTTCCCTGCAGACAAAATAATTTTTTATTTTTAACAAACATAAACTGAAGCATTCTTATTTTCATCTTTTTTTCATCGTACTTTATTGATTCTTCGGTTTCTGTCATTACAGATGGTATGTTGTCGATTTTTAGATATTCAGTATGAATAAGTTTAGTTTGAGGAGACAAAAGAGAAAGAATTGATTTTTCGTTCAGTGTAAGATTGGATAGATTTGCTGGAAGATCATATGTAACAATTAGTATTTTTTCATTTCCGGTGCCGTAATAACTTGTAAACTGCTGTATTGTTTCAGGCATTTCGGCTTCTTCGGCAAGCCAGCTTTTAGGTATCGGAATTTTTAAAAAAGTATTTTCTGCTTTAGGATGATTTTCAGTAGTAAAAAAATCGACATGCCCTTCACTAATTTCCTCATGTGGAGCGTCATGATATTTGAAAGATAAAATTCCTTTTGACAACGTTTCATTATTAATATTTTCATTTGACCTCTCTTTTGCTATTAAAAGGAATTGATGTGCATATGACTCTTTTTCAATAGGATCGGAAAGATGTTGATTGGAAAGGGAATCAATATGCTGATTTAATGAGTCAAATTGTATGTCGCTAAGTTCTTTTCTCAAAAATTGTCTGATGTTTTTTTCAGCGCGGCCAAATACAGTATTTAAGTTTTTTTTAGCTGTAACAGCTACTGGTTTAAGTTGTGGGTATTCCTTACTAACTTTTTGAAGAGCTGCATTCTGTCCTTTAAGAAAAGCGTAGGTTTCAACTGCAAATAAAATTTTAGGGTTGTGAACTGTCTGCGAAAAGGAGATTAAAGGAAAAATTATATAAATTATAAATGTAATTCGTATCATATTAAAAGACAATTTAACGATTTCTGAAATTGTGAAATACCAACTTAGAATCTTTACATTATCCAATTAAAAACTTATATAATTCCCATTATATTTTGGATTGTTTTTAACTATAATTATATAATAATTTAGATTATAAATTGTAAATTAATATAGTATAAGGCTTAAGAATTTGCATGCCTAAATAGTATATCATGCTCACCAAAGAAGAAAAGAAAGTAATTAAACAAAAAAAGAAAAGAACAGCAGTTTATCTATTGCCCTGGGTTACTGCTGTAGCTATGTTTATTCAGTCACTTGACGGAACAATTCTTAATACTTCACTGCCTTCTATTGCCAGGGACATGGATTATTCAGCTACACAAATGCATTCTGCTATTGTAATTTACGCTCTTACGCTTGCACTCTTTATTCCTCTTTCAGGATGGCTAGCAGATAAGTTTGGGACACGCACTATGTTCATTATAGCTGTAGCGTTATTTATAGCAGGTTCTTTATTTTGTGCACTTTCGGTCAGTTTATTAACTTTTAATTTGTCACGTGTATTGCAGGCAATTGGTGCATCAATGATGGTGCCTATAGCGCGTCTGGCTATATTGTATCAGTATCCTAAAAGTAAATTGCTTAAAACTATGAACTTCATAACCATATTTGGATTGTTGGGTATGGTAGTAGGTCCAAGTTTGGGAGGTTTTTTGTCAGACAAGTTTTCTTGGCACTGGATTTTTTTAGTCAATGTTCCAATTGGAATTATAGGAATATCGATGGCGAAGAGAATTATGCCGAATTTTAAAAAAGCTGTAGGTAAATTTGATTTTCGTGGTTTGGTATACTTTAGTTTTGCATTAATTGTAATTACCATGATATTGGAATTACTCAGTAGTGGATTAACCAATTGGGCTATTTTATTAGGCGGATTGTTACTGTTCAATGTACTGGCAGCTCTATATTATTATCATTATAAACGAACTGAGAAGCCTATCATTGACCTAAGACTGTTAAATATTAAAACGCTTAGGGTAGGGCTAACCGGAAGCCTTATCACGAGATTAGGAATAGGTGGTCTTCCACTACTATTGCCTCTTATGCTGCAGACAGGTTTTGGTTATTCGGCTTCGGTTTCAGGTCTTTTGTTGTTACCATCAGCGTTAGCTAATGTAGCCATAAAACCTTTTATGGTTCAAATTATCAAGTCTTTAGGATATCGGACAGTATTAATCAGTAATACAATACTTTTGGGTGTCGTTCTGGTTATATTGGGATTTCTTGAAAAAGACACGCCTATTAGCTATTATATTATATTAATGATATTCTACGGATTTTTCACATCGATACAAATGTCAGCCATGAATACAATCACTTTGGTGGATTTAGATGAGAATACTAAAAGCGGAGGAAATACCATGCTGGTTATTATGCAGCAGCTATCTGTTAGTTTTGGTGTATCTGTAGCAAGTTTGATATTATCCTTCTTTGGGTCAGATGTAATTGGATTCAATATTACAGAGTCCTTTCACTATACCTTTATTGTTCTGGCTGTTATTACGATCTTTTCGAGTTTAATATTTCGCAGACTCAGCGAATCTGATGGGCGAGGTTATATGTAATGGTAATAAAATCAAACTACTAAAATCAAACTATTCTTGATAAATTTTATCTTTTAAGAAGCTTTCAAAATTTAGCTTCCAAGGATTAGGAGTTTCCAGTTCTACTTTCATCAAATTTTAATTCTGTCTTGTATCCTTTTACTGTTATTTTGACTGGGGTCTATTTCGCTGCTTTTTTAAGATATTTAAAGCATGTTTTTTATGTTTTTAACGCTTCTAACTCAAGTTATTTTTTAAGAACTAAAAAATAGTAATTGGAGTATTATAGTTGAAATCTCTATTAATTCTTTGTTTATCCTCTCATGAATGCTTCTGCTGAAAATTGCCATATCATAAATTTTTTGGATTATATATGTGAAATATTTAATTGTTTTAATTATATTTTTTTGTGTTAATTGGTGATGATAAATTAAAATATAGCTATATATTTTTTTAATATTATATTTTATAAAAATAATAATATGTAATTATTTACAAAAATACCCCTTATTTTTTTCCAATTTACCCCCCATGATATTCCTTTTTTTACATTTATTTTACAAATGTAAAAAATACACTTATATCTAATATCTTCAAATTAAATAAAGAATTATAAAAATATGCTTACTTTTTTTTAGTACTGCATGTCCTTATTATTTGGTAAAAAAACACACACTTATAAATAACCTTTAAAATAAATAAGAATGAAATAACCTTTTTAAAATTTACTAACCTTTAACCAAAACCAAAATGAAAAAAAACTATTTGATTCAGTCTCTTATGATCAGGATTGAATTTCTAATGGCTATAATGATAGTCTTCAGTACTAATGCTAGTTATAGTATAAACCCTCGGTATTATTCATCATCAGTTAAAAACACACTACAACAGCAGCGATTAATTACAGGAAAAGTTATTTCCGGGGACGAAGGGATGGGAGTTCCAGCTGCCAATGTGATACTAAAAGGAACCCGAAAATCTGTAATTACGGATATGGATGGAAATTACTCAATAGAAGTGGATTCAGATGAAGCCATATTAGTATTCTCCTTTATAGGTTACAATACTCAGGAAATTAAGGTAGGCAATAGTAGTATTATAAATGTAAAATTAATTGCCACTGATAATAGTCTCAAGGAAGTCGTTATTGTGGGGTTCGGAACTCAAAAGAAAGGAAGTATGGTGAGTTCTATTACGACAATCAAACCAAAAGAGCTTAAGGGACCTACCAGTAACTTAACTACCATGTTAGCAGGAAGGGTTTCAGGTTTAATAGCTTATCAGCGTAGTGGTGAACCCGGAAATGATAATGCCAATTTTTTTATTCGTGGTTTAGGTTCTTTCGGATCCGGGGCTTCTAACCCATTAATTTTGGTTGATGGAATTGAGTCTACCACAAATGATTTGGCTCGTTTGCAACCCGATGATATAGACAGTTTTTCGGTATTGAAAGATGCAGCAGCAGCAGCAGTTTATGGAGCACGGGGGGCTAATGGAGTTGTACTGGTTACTACAAAAATGGGTAAAAATGGCGTTACAAAATTTAATTTTAGGGTAGAATCAAGGGTGTCGTCTAATACCAAAAATTTCGATTTTGCAGACAATATCACTTACATGAATTTAGCTAATGAGGCTGTAAGGACACGTAATCCGGAAAGAGGTGATGTTTACAACCAAAATAAAATTGCAAGAACTGCTGCCGGCGATGATCCTTATTTATATCCAAGCAACAACTGGATTGATGAATTGATTAAACCTTATACCATTAACCAGGGATATAATCTGAATATTAGCGGTGGAGGAGAAAAAGCAAGGTATTATGTTGCAGGTACCTACAATGTAGACAATGGGGTTTTGAATGTCGATGGTATTAATGATTTTAATAGTAATATTAAATTAAGAAATTATTCTATGAGGTCAAATGTCGATATGTCATTAACGCCAACTACAAAAGCAATTATTCGATTTTATGGCCAGTTTGATGATTATAATGGCCCTATAGGTGGCGTTGACAAAAGAGGAAATAAAACTTCCGGAGGGGCACATATATTTAATCTTACTATGTGGTCAAATCCGGTTGCATTTGCAAAAGTATATCCATCCAGTTATTTGCCGTATGTTGAGCATCCTCTGTTTGGCGGTGCTTTGACAGGAGGAACTGCAGGTTCGATTTTAGTTAATCCTTATGCACAAATGGTTAAAGGATATCAGGTGTCTAAAGCTTCAACGATTCAAACACAAATTGAATTGCAGCAAGATTTAAAAGCCATAACACCAGGACTTAGTATGAATGCAATGGGATATATTAGAAGATATTCTTATTTTGATGTTGCCAGACAATACAATCCATTTTATTATATGTCCTATATAAGTCCTGAAACAGGCGAGCTTCAATTGCAGGTATTGAATGATGGTGGAAAAAGTTCTGTAGGGCTTCCAGGGACAGAATATTTAGATTATGCACAGGGAACTAAATCATTAGATTCCCGTATTTATCTTCAGGGGATAATTAATTATAATAGGACTTTTAACGATAAACATGCCGTGACAGGTATGATAACCAGTCTGATGTCAAGTTATGAGAAAGGAAATGAAGGTTCATTAGAGGGTTCTTTGCCATCAAGAAATCTTGGGATTTCCGGTAGGTTTACTTACGGATTTGATAATAGATATCTTGCTGAATTTAATTTTGGATATAATGGTTCTGAACGATTTGCACAAGGACATCGGTATGGTTTTTTTCCTTCGATAGGTTTAGCTTATAATATTTCGAATGAAAAATTCTGGGAGCCAATTAAGGATGTAGTAACTAATTTTAAGATACGTTCTACTTATGGTTTGGTAGGTAATGACCAGATTGGTGATGTTAATCAGCGTTTCTTTTACTTATCTGATGTTAGAATAGGGGATGATCGTTATGGAGCAGCTTTTGGGGAGCAATATACTTATTATCAGCCAGGAGTATATGTTGCCCGCTATGCAAATGAAAATATTGGATGGGAAGAATCTACACAAATTAATTTAGGTTTAGACCTGCAATTTTTTAACTCTTTAAATTTTGTCGTAGATGTTTACAAACAGCATCGTACTAATATTCTTCAGGCAAGAAGTAATTTAGGTTCGACAATGGGACTTACTGCAGTGCCTTTGGCTAATTTTGGAGAAATAGAAAGTAAAGGGCTTGACTTAGCTGTTACTTTTAATAAACAATTGAATCAGGATTGGTATACAGAATTACGAGGAAATTTTACGTTTGCAACAAACAAAATCTTAGTATTCGATGAGATTAATTTTCCTGCTAATATGAGATATCGCTCAAGAGTAGGCCAGAATTTTGATCAGAGATACGGTTATATTGCTGAACGCTTATTTGTAGATCAAAATGAAGTTGATAATTCACCAAAACAATTTGGAGATTACACAGGAGGTGATATAAAATACCGTGATGTTAATGGTGATGGAGAAATTACTCCAAGCGATATGGTTCCTTTGGGTTATCCTACATCACCAGAAATTGTTTATGGTTTTGGAGGCACAGTTGGCTATAAAAAATTTGATCTTAGTATTTTCTTTCAAGGGGCAGCCCGTACCTCTTTTTTTATAGACTCAGAAAATATTGCTCCATTTGTATTAGATGGTTCTTATCAGAATAATTTATTAGATGTGGTTGCAAAAGATCATTGGTCTGAAGATAATAGAAACTTATATGCTTTCTGGCCAAGATTGAGTGATAAACTTGTAGAGAATAATAATCAGACATCAACCTGGTGGATGCGTGATGGTTCATTTTTAAGATTAAAATCTATAGAAATCGGATATAATGCCCCTAAAAGCTTTAATACCAAACTTGGTTTACAAGATCTGAGGATTTACATTAACGGAAGTAATCTTGCCGTTTGGAGCGCTTTTAAGATGTGGGATCCGGAAATGGGCGGAAATGGTTTAGGATACCCAATTCAGTCGGTTTATAATATAGGTCTTAAGGTTAATTTTTAAAAAGATAAAATCATGAAAATTAAAAATATAATTTCAGTAAAAATAAGCCTTCAGAAAGGAAGAACGTTTTTTGGGATAATAATGGCGATGCTTTGTTTGGCAGGCTTACAATCATGTGAGAAAGATTTTCTGGATGTAGTTCCAGATAATGTGACAACATTAGAAAATGCTTTTAAATTAAGAAATGAAGCTCAAAAATATTTATTTACCTGTTATTCTTATATTCCTAAGAATGGAGACGGGGTGTATAATATTGGGATGCTGGCCGGAGATGAAACATGGGTTGCGCCAAATCGTGCAGCTATAACAAGTTATGCTTTTAATATTGCAACCGGTACGCAAAGAAAAGCAAGCCCGTATATGAATGCCTGGGAAGGATATTATCAAGGAGCAGGACCTGGAGATCTTTATCCACTTTTTGATGGAATCAGACACTGTAATGTTTTTCTCGAAAATGTAGAAAACAGAAGCAAAGTGGCAGATTTATCTGAGGCAGAACGTTTGAGATGGATTGGCGAGGTTAAATTTTTAAAAGCATATTATCATTATTACTTAATGCGAATGTATGGACCAATTCCGGTGATTCGTGTTAGTTTGCCTATCGATGCCCCTGTAGAACAAATACAGGTGGAAAGAGAGCCGATTGATACAACAGTTGATTATTTGGTCAGTTTATTAGACGAGGCTGCGATAGCACTGCCTACTCAAATTGCAGATACGCAAAATGAACTCGGAAGAATTACTAAACCAGTAGTTTTAGGAATTAAGGCAGAATTACTGCTTATGGCTGCAAGTCCGCTATTTAATGGAAATTCTGATATGGCAGGATTTAATACAAAAAACGGGACACCATTGTTTAATACAACTTATGATGAAAACAAATGGAAAAAAGCAGCAAATGCAGCTAAAGAAGCTATAATAGCTGCAGAAAGTGGAGGTCATAAAATTTTCTATAAAAACGATATTGCATTTACTATTTCACAGACAGCTAAAACTAAGCTTGATATAACACAGGCAGTAACAGAACCCTGGAATGATGAGGTTATCTGGGCAAATCCTAATAGCCGTACTTACGAGCTGCAGCGACTTTGCATGATGCCTCTGGATAATACTATTACGCATACCCGCGCCAGAAAGGTGCTTTCGCCTACAATTGAATCTGCTTCTAATTTTTATACTAAAAACGGAGTACCTATAGAAGAGGATAAAACTTTAACATTTGGAGATATTACTGAGATAAAAGAAGCCACTGCAGCAGATAAATTCGATATTAAAGAAGGCTACCGCACTTCAATTTTAAATTTTAACAGAGAACCTCGTTTTTATGCTGATTTAGGTTTCGACGGAGCTATTTTCTATAAATATGACAGCGGTTCTGATGAAACTAAATATTATATCAAAGCAAAATACCAGGATTATGCAGGAAGTGCAGATGCCTTTGATTTTAATATTACAGGTTACTATATAAAAAAACTGGTGAATTGGGAACAACATTTTGGAAACGGAAGTTTATATAAAGAATATGCCTGGCCAGAACTGCGTTTGGCTGATTTATATTTAATGTATGCCGAAGCTCTAAATGAAGCGGATGGAATAGCAGCTTCAGGTGAAGTACTGAAATATCTGGATATTATACGTAAACGTGCAGGATTAAAAGGAGTCGTGGAATCCTGGACTAATTTTTCAATAAATCCCGGAAAATATACTACTAAGGAAGGTATGCGTGAAATTATTCACAGAGAACGCAGCATCGAAATGGCTTATGAAGGGAAGAATTACTGGGATATCAGAAGATGGAAAAAAGCAAATCAGGAATTTAATGAACCTGTAAAAGGCTGGAATGTTTTTGGGGTAACAGAAGGAGCCTATTATCAGGTAAGAACTTTAAATCAACAGCGTTTCGTAGCTCCCAGAGACTATTTTTGGCCAATTGATGAAACAACAATTATTCAAAATCCAAATCTGATCCAAAATCCAGGTTGGTAAAAACATAAAAAATAATAATTATGAAACGAATTATAAAATCATTCACAAGAATATTTGTAATGTCATTAATTCTGGCTATTGTGTCCTGTAATGAGAATCAGGAGCCGGAACCTTTGGAAAGCAATTCAAATGGACCTGCTGTAGTAACTAATGTTGTAGTGCAGAATTTACAGGGAAAAGCAAGACTCACATATACATTGCCTTCGGACGATGACCTGTTGTATGTTGTGGCGAGATACACGTTAGAAAATGGAAGGCCTATGGAAGTTAAATCTTCCTATTATTCTAATTCTATGCTTTTAGAAGGTTTTGCCGGACAGTCTACAACTGAGGTTAAAATTTATGCTGTTAATAAAAGCGAAACAGAATCTAAACCTGTGACGGTTACCGTTGCACCTTCAAAAGCACCAATCTTTGATATTTTTGATTCTTTAAATGTTAAGCCGGACTTTGGAGGTATTCGCATTACTGCTGATAATATAACAAAGGAAGAAATAGGTATTTTAGTGATGCAAAAAGACCTGAAAGGCGACTGGGTACCATTGCCTACAAGTATCTATACTTCGGTAGATCATATTGGACGGAGTTTGAGAGGTATGGAACCTGTCAAACAAGATTTTGCTATAGTTGTAAGGGATAAATGGCTCAATTATACAGATACTTTATTTACTAATATTGAACCGCTTTTTGAAGTTATGATGCCAAAATCGGCTTTTGTAACCCTGCATCTTAATAATGACACCAAAACAATTGATAATGCTTACCCGGTTACCAATTTGTGGGATGGGCAATTTTTAGAATACTGGGGTTCTTATTTTACCGACAGAACGGTAGATGTGGGCAATCATTTAGTGACTTTTGATATCGGAAAGATGACTAAGTTAAGCCGTATGCGAATGTGGAATTTCTCAGAACCTATTGGAGGCCAAAGGATGTATTATTATTTGGGCGCTGTTAAAAAGTTTAGAATATGGGGAAGTAATACTTTAAACGACGGTACTCTGGATAGTAATTGGACGTTGATGGGAGAGTATGAAATCAAGAAACCTTCCGGCCTGCCTTATGGGCAGGAAAATAACGATGACCTTTTAGCCGCAAGAGATGGTGCCGATTATGAAATTGCTTTAGAAAAACCTGCTGTCCGATACCTTAGAATTGAATGTTTAGAAAACTGGGTAGGAGGTAAATTTATGGCTATTTCTGAAGTTCAGGTATATGGTAATCCTAATTTTTAATCCTAAAAACAAAAACAATGAAAAATTTAAGAAATATTTTAATCGCAGTTTTTGTGGTTTTGTCAGCTCTCATTATAAATTCATGTACAAGCGGTGATGAGTATCTGAAGTTTACCGAAGGTGGTGCGATTTCGTATACAGGAAAAATAGATTCATTAAAATTATTTCCCGGAAGAAACCGTATAGAAGTACAAGGGCTGATCATATCAGACCCAAAGGTTAAAGAACTTCGAATTTATTGGAATAATAAAAAAGATTCAGTTGTTGTACCCATTGCCAGAACTTCCGGAATAGATGAGGTTTCAAAAATTATAGACAATTTAGCAGAGAATATATATAATTTTGAATTTAGGACCTTTGATGCAAAAGGGAATTCGTCAATAGCAGTAACAGCTTCAGCAGAGGTGTATGGAGACCGTTATATAAATTCATTAATCAACAGGCCAATTCTTAATTATTCACTTGTTGGAAGTGATTTTAAGGTCAATTTTATAAATTTAAATACAGATTCAGGAGCTTTAGGAACAGAAATAGAATATACTGACTCTTCTGATGAGTTAAAAACGGTCTTTACGGATATTAGCAAAACGAATGTAGTAATAAATGATTTTAAGTCTGGTTCAACTTACAGATACAGAACTCTTTATAAGCCAGTTCCAAAATCAATTGATACTTTTTATTCGGCATATAAAAGTGTTAAACCTGTACAGACTCCAGTTTTACTGAATGCCAAACAGCCTTTTGCTTATTCATCATACAACGGAGTGAGATGGGGAGTACTTGCAGACTGGACCACAAATACTGCGGCCAAAAATCATGATGGATATGGAGGATATGATGGAGGATGCTGTGGAAAAGCAAATAGTGCTACTGTGAATTTTGAATCAGGCTGGGGATCACCTGGAATAACTAACGGAAAACTGTATCAAACAGTTACTGCTGTCCCTGCAACATACCAGTTAAAAGTTACTGTATTTGAATCCAATCATGAACAAAATGATCCAGGCGGATTTTATATAATTGTTTCTAAGGGAAATGTAGAATTGCCAAATGTAGAATCTGTTACGACTAACACTGAGGTTTTAAAATACAAAAGGGTTCTTAGCAACGGAATAGGAAATACAGAATATATTTTAGAGTTTACTATAGATCAAACTACACCAATTACTGTTGGAGTAACCACTTCACAACCAGACTGGGGAAGGTTTTGTACCATAAGCTCTTTTGAGATTTTAGCAAAATAAGTTTTTTAAAAACACTATTGTCTAATTTTAGGCAATAGTGTTTTTATTTTTAGGCTTTTTTACTATTTCTACAGATATGAATTTAATTTAATTGACTAATCTGATTTCGGTATTCTCCTGGAGTAATGCTCACAATCTGTTTGAATATTTTTGAAAAGTGAGGCAAATTCGAAAATCCGGTGTCCAGCGCAATCTCCAGAAAAGTTTTATTGGTAGTAGCGATTAAATATTGGGCTCTTTCAATTTTTTTTTCATGAATATAATGCAAAGGTCTTTGACCGGTATGGAGCATGAATTGCTTTGAAAAATAATCCTGATTCTGATTTACCCTTTTAGCCAATTGTGCGACAGTAAGATTTTCCTTTAAGTGAATTTGGATATAGCTCATGGTGTCGAGTATTTTAGACGAAGTAATTTGAGACTGATTGGTTTTAAAATCATGATTACTTAAAAAACGGGATATAAGCTGAAGGATAATACCTTGGTTTTCAAACTTAAGATGCGTCTTCATGGCATCATTTAGCGAAGTGTATTCTTTATAATAACTTTCTCTTTCATATACTTTTGGATTGTCCGATCTGTTGATTCCTCTTCCCGGATTAATTTGAAGCATTTTTTTGATAAGTATGATATCAATTTCAGTAGCTGGAAGTTTCATCACGCTTCTATTATTGTTAAACAAGGAAATACCGTCAGCAGACTCTTCAAAAAACTGGATGAAAAACTGACTCAGATATTCATCACATTTCAGGTTGCATATTGTAAAACTTGGGATGAGATATAAAAAACCAGGCTCTAAAATTAATTCGTCATAACTGTCAGAAATAGAGCCTATTCCCTCATCGATGTAATACAAGCGATAGTAAGGACTAACCACATTGTAGTAATTCCATTTGTTATTAAGTTTAACATAGTCAATATGCAGTAATGAAAAAGAATATTTGAAGATATTTTTAGACATGGAATAGGTGTAAATCGTTTTTCGGTAATAAAAAATCGTTTTTAGATAAAAGTATATATATTCTCTAAGCTATATTTGTGATAAATATAGTTATTAAAAAATAGTAGATAACTAATTTTATTTCTAAAATATATGTAATAATAAAAAAATACGATTTGTTTTCGTGATAAAATTAAATAAATCATGAAATAAATAAATCGGAAATATATAATTTATTTTCTCTAAAATATATTAAGATGAACAGAAGAAATGCTTTAAAGTTAGGGATGTCGGCTTTAGCGGGAGTTTACTTATCTCCATTATTGAGTCAAACCCGATTATTTAGTAATGTTCCGTTGCCAATCGATGGCCCTTTTCAGCCTACGTGGGATTCGCTTGAAAAGTATCAGGTGCCGGATTGGTTTCGGGATGCTAAATTTGGAATGTGGGCACATTGGGGGCCTCAATGCGAACCTGAAGCCGGAGACTGGTACGGAAGAGGGATGTATGAAGAAGGTTCAAGGCAATATAAATTTCATGTTGAAAAATATGGGCATCCGTCAAAATTTGGATTTAAAGATATAATCAATATCTGGAAAGCAGACAACTGGAATCCGCAGGAGCTGGTTGACTTATATAAAGATGCCGGAGCCAAATATTTTATGGCAATGGCTAATCATCACGATAATCTGGATTTGTATGACAGTAAGTTTCAGCCAGACTGGAATTCTACGAAAATGGGGCCAAAAAAAGACATCATAGCCGGATGGGAAAAAGCGGCACGTAAAGCAAACCTTCCTTTTGCAGTAAGTATTCATGCAGCACACGCATGGAATTGGTTTGATACTGCACAGGGTGCTGATAAAAATGGTCCTTTAGCAGGAATTCCGTATGATGGCCGTCTGAAGAAGGAAGACGGAAAAGGAACCTGGTGGGAAGGTCTTGATCCGCAGGATTTATATGCTCAAAATCATCCGTTAAGCGAAAAACCTTCAGGTGATTCATCCGTTCACAGCCAATGGGATTGGGGAGACGGAGCTTCAGTACCTACATCGGCATATTCTGAAAAGTTTTATAACAGGACAATCGATCTGATCCAAAAGTATAATCCCGATATGCTTTATTTTGATGATACAGCTTTACCATTATGGCCTGTGAGTGACGCAGGTTTGCGAATAGTAGCACATATGTACAATAAGAGTCTGAAAAAAAATAAAACTGTCCAGGCGGTTATTACAGGCAAAATACTAACAGAGCAGCAGCGTAAAGCTATAGTGTGGGATATTGAAAAAGGACAAAGTAATGAAATTGAGCCTTTGCCGTGGCAAACGGATACTTGTATTGGAAACTGGCATTATGACCGTGGGGTTTATAACGAAAAGCGTTATAAATCAGCTAAAACAGTAATTCATACTTTAATAGATGTAGTGAGTAAAAACGGAAATCTGATGCTTAATATTCCGGTAAGGGGGGATGGAAGTATAGATGAATTAGAACGTGCGATTGTAAAAGAAGTTGGAGTTTGGATGAAAGCCAACAGTAAAAGTATTTATGGTACAAGACCGTGGAAAATATTCGGTGAAGGACCACAACAGGCTAGTGCCGGAGCATTAAAAGCTCAGGGATTTAACGAAGGAAAAGGTAAGCCTTATACATCAGAGGACATCCGCTTTGTGCAAAAAGACAAAAAGCTTTTTGCTACTGTAATGGACTGGCCGGAAAATGGTTCTGTATTGATTAAAAGTTTAGGAAAAGACGCGGGTTATTACTCCAATAGTATTAAACAGGTAAAGTTAGTCAGTACAGGTCAAAAGCTTAAATTTGCACAGCATAAGAATGGCTTAGAAGTTCATTTTCCAAATCAAAAACCGGAAGCTTCTTTTGCCAATGCACTTGAAATTGTATAATTCAATAAATCATTATGAGTAAAAAAAGATTATGTTATGCCTGTGATTTAATTGATAATCCGGACTTAATAGAAGAATATAAAAAGTATCATGCTAAGGAGAATAGCAAGCCTGAAATTACAAAAAGTATTAAAGATTCAGGAATTGTTGATATGGAAATCTATATCCTTGCCAATCGCCTGTTTATGATTATGGAAGTGGATGAAACGTTTACTCCTGAGCGAAAACAAATGATGGATGCTGCTAACCCGGATGTTCAGGAATGGGAAAAATTGATGTGGAAATTTCAGCAGGCGCCTCCCGGAGCTAAAGAAGGCGAAAAATGGCTGCCAATGGAACAGATCTATAAATTAGGCCATTAAAATTTGTCGAATTTCAGAATTGAATAGTTGATTTTTGATCTTTTAAATTATTTAAATATTTACGCTTTATTACTGATGCTTTCATTAGATTTGATTTAAAATTCTAAATGTAATATGAAAGCATTAGTAATTGGAGCTACAGGCGCAACAGGAAAAGAATTAGTTGAACAGCTTCTGGAGGATAATGATTATACTTCTGTTTCAATTTTTGTCAGACGCTCAATAGGAAAATCCCATCCAAAACTTACGGAACATGTTGTAGATTTTTCAAAAATAAATCAGTTTACCGCTTTAATTACAGGAGATGTTCTTTTTTCATGCATTGGAACTACATTGAAATTAGCTGGTTCAAAAGAAAATCAATGGAAGATTGATTTTGATATTCCTGCGGCAGTTGCTGTAGAAGCCAAAAAAAATGAAGTAAAGTCTTTTGTATTGGTTTCCTCTTATGGAGCTTCCTCAAAAAGCACTATTTTTTATTCTAAAATGAAAGGAAAACTCGAAGATTATATTGCTGCCCTTAATTTTGAGCAATATCTGGTTTTTAGGCCAGGACTACTTATAAGGAAAAATACGGATCGCTTAGGTGAGAAAATTTCAGTTAGATTAATAAAAACTCTAAATTCAATTGGACTTTTAAAAAAATTAAAACCAATTTCTACTGCTTTTTTAGCTGAAAAATTGATAAGAGCTCCTAAAAAACTTTCGTCAGGAATGATTATACTCGAAGTCAGACAGATTTTGGAACTTGATTAGGTTTTTTGATTTTTAACAAAGAAAAAACTTTAAAGTAAAACAGGAGGAGAGTATGAATGTTTTCCTAAGTCCCAAATAAACTACATAAAAAATGACGAAATTAATTAGATTTTTTTTATTGGATAAGAAAGAGGAACAACTCCAAAAGTTTGCAACAATAAAAAATCTCAACTGAAAACTTATTGCATAATTTTGTAATTAAAAAATAACTTTTTAATATTTTATGGCTAATTCATTTTCTAACAGCGGGCAAATTGGTGTAGTATATAATTTCTCTGAACTTATAAATACCGATTTTAAAGAAAAAATGAATGCGTTATGCTGGTACAGAAATTTGGATGGAGATTTTAGCGAGATTGTAACCCGCCTAAGTTTAAAAGAAAATATTACAGAGGTTTATCCTGAAGATCTAATCGAGCTAAAATTATCAGAAAAAGGAGATAAAGCAAGAGAAGTAATCTTAAATGATTTGAAATTATTAACAGATTTTGGTGCTTTTCCCTCTCTTAATTTACTAAAATGTTATGAACGTGATGCTGAATTTGATTTCATATCGACTGATGTGTATTCGTTTCATGTTGATCGTTCGCCTATTGAAACAGATACTTTTTTATGTACCTATCACGGAGCTGCAAGTGATATAATTTCTAATGACCAAGCACAACAAAAAATTTTAATTCCAGAAATCTTAACCAAACTAAAAGACCTGCATACGGGATCATCGGAAGAATTCGAAAACTTTTTGAAAGAAAATTACTTTGATTTGCATTATCAGCCGCACACGAATGTAAAACCTGTTAATTTAGGAGTAGGACATCTTTGGAGATTAGCTGTTGATCATCCAAAACAACAAGTACTGCCTTGTATTCACAGAGCACCTGTAGAGAATGAAGGGGAATATAGGCTGTTGTTGATTTGTTAAATAAAATTGTTGTTAATAGAATAATTCAACGAGTTAAGCTTTTTCTAATCCATAGAGAAAAACGAAGCTGATTTCTATCTGAAATCCAATCTTTTTAATTTTTGCAGGATTTCCGTTTCGTAAAATAAATCAAAGTCTCAATGATTTTTAAAACGAATATTTTAGGTAGATTGAAAATACACTGCAGAAGCTTCTTATATCTTCTATGACTTTTTATGATTTTACCCATAACTTAATGAGTAAATGTCTTCACACTTTATTAAACAAAGTATATTCTGGAAATACAGCCTCTCTGCTTTATAGATGAATACTTTGCATTAGATTTTAGAAACGCTGTTTCCTAAAACTTTCCTAAAAATTAATCCAACCAGTTTAACTTATGCTTGTCTAATTGTTTTACACATTTAGTACAATTGGTATTTACGGAAATATCGGATGTTACTTTTTAAAAGGCAAAGGAATATCAAATTTAATTATCCTCTATTTTATAAAATATCATGTTAGACAGTAATAATAAAAATAATTATAATTTAAATTTTGCTGTTATTTTTTACGATAACCTTTATTTTATTAGGCTTAAATAATTAGAATGATATTTTTTTCTGTCTTTTTATCTTAAATGTAACGTAGTGTAAAGTATCTGTAACATATAGAAATAGTTTTTTTTCTTTTAACAAATACTTTTACATAAATGTGAAATAATAGTTAAAATTTCATGATTTAGGGATAATAGTATAACTAAAATCCATTTTCTATTCAGAATACATTGCCTGTAATATTTTTATACAACCAAGTATAATTTAAATGTTTTAGGATACAATAAATTAACTCAATTAACCAAAATTAACCAAACAACAAATGATTAAAATCCAATTTTTCAGGAAAAACTTTTTGCAGCATTGTTCTGTTAAAATTCCTATAAAGCATAGGAAAAGTGGAAAATTAAGCCTTTCCAATAGATTAAAACGGACAATTATCCGAGTGTTAAAAAAGACAAACACTTCAAATTTGGTCATAGCATATTATGTTAATGCCAGCAAACCATTATTTTCTGTAATTCATCAGTTAAAATTTGAAGTTGATACAGAAGAAAACTTGATTAGGGGCGGAGCCTTTCTGATAAATTCCTATTAATTGGAAAAGTCTAAAAATCAATTCAATCAAATCTAATATCTAAAATTATTAGCGATGAGTATTAAGGGTAATAAATATAGATAAGGTTCAAACATTTAATGATATGAAAATAAAATTATGTAAATTTTTAAATGGAACAAAATATCTGCCTTTAGGTGTTTTGTTTCAGTGTTTGTTTACGGGACAGATTTCAGCTGCTGAAAGGATAAATATATTATCGAATTCGTATGTTTCTGTTCAGGTTAATCAGGAAATTATTATTACTGGAAGAGTGTATTCGGAGGACAAGATGCCAATACCAGGTGCAAACATTTCGGTAAAAGGAAATCCAAAAATAGTGGTTACCTCTGATATGGATGGTTTCTATACTATTACGGTACCTTCTTCGAATGCGATTCTTGTTTTTAGTAGTGTTGGTTACATAACTGCAGAAAGGTCTGTTGGTGCCGGTTCAGAAATTAATGTGGCAATGAAACAAGATCAGGTTAACCTGGGGGAAGTTGTTATTGTTGGATATGGTAAACAGAAAAAAGCAAGTTTAGTTGCCGCAATTACTCAGGTTACAGGAAAAACGCTAGAGCGTGCAGGGGGTGTTCAAAGTATTGGAGCGGCCTTAACAGGTAATGTTCCAGGATTAGTAACTTCTGCCAGTTCTGGTATGCCCGGCGAGGAAGATCCTCAACTTTTTATTCGTGGTGCTAGTACATGGAACAATGCACAGCCACTTATTTTAGTTGATGGTGTAGAGAGGCCAATGAATAGTGTTGAGATTACTTCTGTAGAGTCTGTTACCGTACTGAAAGACGCATCTGCAACAGCTGTGTACGGAGTTAAAGGAGGAAATGGTGTAATCCTTATCACTACCAAGCGTGGTCAGTCAGGTAAGGCATTGATTAGGGCAACTTTTAATACAACTATGAAAGTACCTTCAAAACTACCAGAAAAACTTGACTCTTATGACGGATTGATAGTTAAAAACAGAGCAATTGAAAACGAACTGGCTTTGAGTCCATCTAGTTGGAATGATTATATTCCTCAAGCGATTATTGATAAGTACAGATATCCTGCAAATGTTGCTGAATCTGAGCGTTATCCTAATGTAGACTGGCAGGATGTTTTGTTCAATGACTATGCAATGTCTTATAATGCCAGTTTAAATGTAAGTGGGGGAACAAAGTCGGTAAAGTATTTTGCTAGTGCTGACTTTTTAAGTGAAGGGGATTTATTTAAGAAATACAATAATAACAGAGGATATGATCCTGGTTATGGATATAATCGTCTGAATGTTAGAAGTAACTTAGATTTTCAGATTACATCCAGTACTGTTTTTAAAGTGGGACTTGCTGGTTCTCGTGGAGAGAAAAAAAGTCCGTGGGGAGCTTCCGGTGGAGAATATACTATGTGGGATGCAGCTTATTCTACCGCACCTGATGTTTTTCTACCGTATTATGAGGATGGTTCCTGGGGGTATTTTGCACCCAATGAAGGCAAAGCTTCAAATTCAGTAAGAAATCTTGCTATCAGTGGTATTCAGTTTGTAACGACTACAAAATTAAATACAGACTTTACAATCGAACAAAATTTTGATAAATGGATAAAGGGGCTTAATTTCAAAGGTTTAGTTGCATTGGATAATTCTTCTGTTGAAGCAGACAGAGGTATTAGTGATTTATATAACGATGTGCAGGAAAAATATATTGATCCTCTTACTGGGGTAGTTCTTTATAAAAAAGCTTATGATAATAATAATAGATTTGATTTTCAGGAAGGTGTAAAGTGGACTGCAACCGGAGGTGGTGTAAGGGACTGGGCTACATATCGTAAGCTTTTTTATCAGCTACAGTTGAATTACCAAACAAAAATTTCAGACAATCATAATATTTCTGCTATGGGACTTTTTAGCAGGGATAAAGATGCTCTTGGAAGTGAAATACCGCATTACAGGGAAGACTGGGTATTCCGTACTACTTATAATTATGCAGACAAATACTTTATAGAATATAATGGAGCTTATAATGGTTCCGAAAAATTTGGACCAGAAAATCGTTTTGAATTTTTCTCTTCAGGAGGAGTAAGCTGGATTCTTTCTAAAGAAAATTTTATGAAAAGAACAGCATCTTTTCTTGACTTGTTAAAATTCCGTGCTTCTTATGGTCAGGTGGGTGATGATGGCGGATATCAGAGAAATCTTTCTCAAAGGTTTATTTATCAGTCTCAATGGGGATATGGAGGAACTACACCATTAGGAACCACTGGAGAAAGTGCTGAACAAAGTCCGTATGTGTGGTATAATGAATTATCAGTTGCCAATCCTCAAATACATTGGGAAATAGCCAAGAAGATTAACGCAGGTGTTGATTTTGGTTTATTCAAAGGATTCGTTACGGGTACATTTGATTGGTATAGCGAAAATCGAACAGATGTTCTATTGCCAGGTAACCAAAGAGCAATTCCTCCATATTTTGGGGCTACAGCTCCAATTGCTAATTTGGGACAAGTTGAAAACAGAGGGTACGAATTAGAGTTAAAGTTCAACTATACCTTTGGAAATGGTCTTAATCTATGGTGGACAACTAACTTTACCCATTCAAAAAACAAAATATTAGCTGCAGATGATCCAGAATTGTTTCCAGATTATCAAAAAAAGGAGGGATATGCTGTAAATCAGGCTCATTCTTATGTAAGTCAGGGGTATTACAATACCTGGGATGAGCTATATGCAAGTACCATTCATAGTACAAATGATGCCGCCAAGTTACCGGGTAATTACAATATACTTGATTATAATGCCGATGGTGTCATAGATGCAAAAGACAATATTCCTTATGGATATACCGGAACACCTCAAAATACATATAACAATACTTTTGGTGTTAATTGGAAAGGTTTTAGTGCTTTTGTACAGTTTTATGGTGTAAATAATGTTACCAGACAAGTAGTACTTACTAGTTTAGGCTCTCAGAATCATGTTGTTTATGATCAGGGATCTTACTGGTCACAAGACAACACAAATGCAGATTTGCCTATGCCACGCTGGCTCGCTACAGCAAGCGATTTTAATAACGGTAGCAGATTCATGTACGATGGATCTTATCTGCGTTTGAAAAATGCGGAAATAGCTTACACTTTTGATGGCAAAACAAATTGGATAAAATCGGCCGGACTTCAGAGCATACGATTTTATTTAAATGGAAATAACTTGTTTTTGTGGTCAAAAATGCCTGATGACCGTGAAGCAAATTATGCAGGTACTGGCTGGGCATCACAGGGTGCTTATCCAACTGTGAAAAGGTTCAATTTTGGGGCTAATATTATATTCTAAAATTTTTATTATGAACAAGTTTATTAAAACAATATTAAAGTACAGCTATGTTTTAGGCTTACTTATCGTATTAGGATCATGTGAAGATTATCTTGAAAAATCACCTGATTCTGTAATATCACCTGAGGAAGCTTTTAAAAATTTTGAAAATTTTCAGGGATTTACCGAGGAGTTGTACCAATGTGTTCCTGATTTCACAAACGCTTACTGGACAAATTCCTGGAATTGGGGAGAAGATGAAATTCAGTCTACTGCCCGTGATTTCCATTTTGGTGTAAAAATTGACAAGGGTGATTTTTGGGGATGGCAGGCTGGATTTGACGGATGGCAGGCAGGCTGGATGAACAGAAACAATGTCAGCACGAATAATGACCGTATGCAAAAAGATTTATGGACATTGGGCTGGAGAGGGATTCGTAAAGCCAATATTGGCCTGGCTAATATTGATAAAATGACTGAATACACTCAGGAAGAAAAAGACATGATTAAAGGACAGCTGCTGTTTTTTAGAGGATGGTTTCATTTTGAGTTTATGCAATATTTTGGCGGCCTTCCTTATATAGATGCGGTACTTCCAAGTGATGAACCACTTAGGCTGCCAAAACTTACCTATCAGGAGTGTGCTGATAAAGCCGCCGCAGATTTTAGAGCCGCCGCAGATTTGCTTCCTGTTAACTGGGATAATACAGTTATTGGTAAACGTACTCTTGGAAAAAATGAGCTGCGCATTAATAAAATAATGGCTCTTGGATATTTAGGCAAAAATTATTTATGGGCCGGAAGTCCGTTGATGAACAAAGTATCTACCGGAAATGTAACTTATAATGCTGAATATTGTAAAAAGGCAGCAGCAGCTTTTGCCGAATTATTGATTATTACAGAAAGTGGGGCATCTCAGTACAAATTAATGCCTTTCGCAAAATATAGTGATAATTTCTACACTACAGGAAGCAACTGGAAAATGCCGGGAGGTACTGAAGCTATTTTTAGAGGTCCGTATTGGGGAGCAAACGGATCGAATTGGGGTACTTCTAAACAATATCAGCCGGCTCCTCAAATATGTGACGGAGATGTAAAGTTTTTACCTACTGCCAACTATGTTGATTATTATGGAATGGCAAACGGGAAACCTATCAAAGATATTACAAAAGCAGATCCTGATTCAGGATACGATCCAAGCTATCCGTGGAAGGGCCGCGATCCTCGTTTTTACAATGACATCGTATTTGATGGTGCAAAATGTGTTACCGGTTCTATGCCTGCATCCGAAGAAGCAAATCGTTATGCAAACCTTTATACAGGAGGAAGTTACAGGAACATAAGTACCGGAAGCAGAACAGGTTATTTACTGTATAAATTCATTCCCCGAAATGCAAATAAATTTGATGATGGATTTGGATACGGTAACAATTTGAATATTCACTTACCATGGATGCGATTGTCTGATATATACATAATGTATGCTGAAGCAGCAGCCCAGGGTTATGGTTCTTCCACAGGAAAAGATCCAAAATATGCAGGAACAGCAGTCGATGCTATAAATGTAATTCGTGACAGAGCAGGTGTTGGACATGTAGCAAATGAATATTTGGGTTCACTAGATTCTTTTATGAATGAAGTAAGACGCGAGCGCGCAGTAGAGCTAAGTTTTGAGGGGCATCGTTTTAATGATTTACGTCGCTGGCTGCTATTAATAACAAGTCCGTACACTGTAAAAAAATCTATAGAATTTGACCGTGCACCTTCATTTGATCCTACAAAACCAAGTGAAAACAGAGTCATCAATATTCGCGAAGAAGTTATTCTGACCAGAAATTTTAGCGAGAAACATTACTGGCTACCGTTAAAGAATGCTGATGCAAGTATTTATTTGGAGTTTTCACAAAATCCTGGATGGTAATTAAAAAGATTATTTTAAAAATTAAAAATAAATTATAGAATAATGAGATATATACAACTAAAAATAGTGTTATGTTTTGTACTATTTGCTATCATACCTGCCAAGATTTTTGCCCAAATGGATCAGAAAATAAATCTTTCAGGAATTGTTAGGGGAGTAGGCGGTAAAGCTTTGGAAAACGCAACTCTTACTAATAAAGAAAATAATATTACAGTAACAACTGACGAGACAGGAAGCTACTCAATGAGTGTAGCTGCAGATACTAATATAGAGGTTAGTGCAGCTGGATATGCGACAATCATCATAAAAGCCACACCAATTACAAATGATATTAATTTGGAAATCGATGAATCCAATTTAGTTCAGATTGCTTTCAAAAAAGAACAAAGAAAAGACCTAATTGCAGGAGTATCTTATATAAATCTACCTGAAATATTGGCAAAGAACTATACTACATATAGTTTGGATGGTAGTAGTACTTCTCTTATTGGGGGATTTAACGGAACACTTTGGGGAATGGGAGAAGCATTAATATTAGTAGATGGAGTTCCTAGAAATGCCTCTACAGTATTATCTACAGAAATTGACCAGATCACTTTTCTAAAAGGTGTTTCGGCTGTAGCGCTTTACGGCAGCCGTGCTGCAAAGGGTGTAATCTATATTACTACAAAGAAGGGTAAAGTACAAAAACAACAAATCTCTACAAGATTTGACAATGGAGTATTTATAGCTAAAAGTATGCCTGAATATTTAGGATCTGCAGAGTATATGCATTATTATAATCAAGCCCGTGTTAATGACGGCTTAGATCCTACTTATTCAAGTGAGACAATTTATAATTATGCTTCTGGTAAAAATCCGTATAGATATGCAGATGTAAATTATTATTCACCTGACTATGTTAAGAAGTTTTATTTTAACTATGATGCAAATATTGAGATTACTGGAGGAAATGAGACAGCCCGTTATTATTCTGTGGTGAATTTCACCTCTCAACAGGATCCGTTACAGGATTTTGGAGAAGCAGCAAATAATAATAACAATAGATTTAATGTAAGAGGAAATGTTGATGTCAAAATTAGCGATCGGGTTTCTGCTACAATTGGGGCTAACGCCATATATAATAATTCCAGAGGAGTAAATACAGATTATTGGAGTGGGGCAGCTACTTTGCGACCATATTTGTTTAGTCCATTAGTGCCCATTAGTATGATTGAAGAAGGGGATGATGCTTCAATGGCGGTTGTAAAAAACAGCAATTATATAATAGATAACAAATATTTGCTGGGGGGTACACAACTTAATCCTACTAATCCTTTTGCATCTATTTATGCAGGTGGTTATAATACTTTTACAAGTCGTCAGTTTCAGTTTAATACAGGTGTAAATATAGAGTTAGGAGATATAGTTAAAGGGTTAACTTTTCGTACTGATTTAGCAGTTGATTATGCTACTTCTTACAATCAATCATACAATAACAGTTATGCTACTTATGAAGCAAAATGGAATACTTATGCCGGATTTGACCAGATTTCATCATTAACAAAATACGGAAAAGATGCTAAAGATGGAATAGAGAATATTAGCAATAGTGCTTTTGCCCAAACGATTGCTTTTTCCGGACAGTTTAATTATCTGAGAAAGATAAATGAAAAACACAACTTGTCGGGAATGCTTATTGCTTCAGGATTCCAACAAGGACAATCTGAGGTTTATCATAAAACAAGTAATGCTAATATAGGTTTAAATTTATCTTATAATTTTAATCAAAAGTATTATGCAGAATTTAACGGTGCTTATGTACACTCTGCAAAATTTGCTGAAGGTAACCGTGGTGCTTTTTCTCCTACTGCATCTTTAGGATGGAGATTGTCTCAGGAAGATTTTATGAAAGAACTAACGGCTGTTGATGATTTAAAATTAACTGTTTCAGGGGGCGTGCTAAATACAGATTTAGACGTGACTAATTATTACATGTACGAGAGTATATATAGCCAAACGGACGGAGCCT
Organism: Flavobacterium flavigenum; assembly: GCF_027111255.2. NCBI lineage: Bacteria > Pseudomonadati > Bacteroidota > Flavobacteriia > Flavobacteriales > Flavobacteriaceae > Flavobacterium > Flavobacterium flavigenum. The sequence continues at coordinate 153,024 of NZ_CP114285.2, forward strand.
GGTTCAGTTGGAGAGATGGTGCTCTTAACAGAAGTACAGATGTTAGAAGAGGAGAAAATTTGAATTTAAGTTTTGCTAAAAGAAACGAGATTAGTTTCGGATTAGAAGCTGCTTTTTTTAAAAAATCCATCACTCTAAACAGTACCTTTTTTATGAATAAAGTTACTGGAAATGTTATCCAGCCTTCAAGTTTGTATCCAAATTATTTTGTTACAGGGTGGCCTAATACTTCATTCTTGCCATTCATCAATTATAATGATGATAAACGTACTGGTTTTGATTTTGATTTGAGATTGAATAAAAAAGTAGGAAGTGTAGATTTAGCACTTGGCTTTACAGGCACTTATGTGCATACGGAAGCAATTAAGAGAGCTGAATTATTTGAAGATAGCTATCAAAACAGAACAGGAAAACCTTTGGATGCACTTTGGGGGCTTAAAAGTAATGGTTTCTTTATGGATGCACTTGATATTGCAAATTCGCCATCACAAACTTTCGGCCAGGTTAAACCTGGAGACATAAAATATATCGATCAGAACGGTGACGGTATAATAGATAATAAAGATGAAGTTTATTTAGGTAAAGCGGGATGGGCTGGAGCTCCATTTACTTTTGGAATTAATTTTACTTCTAAATGGAATAATTTTACATTTTTTACCATGTTTACTGGACAGACAGGAGCATATGCAATGAAAAACAATTCTTATTTCTGGATGGATGGAGAAGATAAGTATTCTGTAAATGTACGTAATAGCTGGACAGAAGAAACGAAAGAAACAGCTACCTATCCAAGGTTAACTTCATTAAATAGTGATAATAATTTTCGTTCGTCAGATTTCTGGATGTTCAGTACTAATAGAATAAATTTATCTAAAGTGCAGCTTACTTATGATTTTCCTAAAAAAGCCTTGCAAAAAACTTTTTTCAGTGAACTTAGTATTTATGCACTTGGTAGCAATCTGTTAACTCTATCTGAGAACAGGGATGTCATGGAATTAAATATCGGAAGCGCTCCACAAAATCGTTACTATAATCTTGGATTAAAAGCACTATTTTAAAAATAAGAAACACTTAATTTAATTATTATGAAAGTAAAAATATTAACTTTTATATCAGTCCTGTTTGTTTTTTGCAGCTGTGAAGATTTAATTGAACCTGCAATAGAAAATAATAGAGGAATTGAAGATATGTATGCTGAAGCAGAATTCGCACAAGGAATTCTATTAAATGCCTACACAAGGTTACCGGGAAATGGCTGGTCATTTAATGATGTAGCAACTGACGATGCTGTAACTAATGATATTTTGAGTGCTTATCTTAAAGCAGCGACAGGGCAATGGACATCTAATTTTAATCCTTTTGATCAATGGTCAAATTCAAGATCAGCTATTCAATATATAAATCTTTTTCTTGCTGAGGCCGGAAAAGTGCAATGGGCAAAAGATGAAAATGTAAGTCGTTTGTTTAGAGATCGTTTAATGGGGGAAGCTTATGGCTTAAGGGCTTTGTATATGTATTATTTATTACAAGCTCATGCTGGTACTGCTACAAATGGTGAATTATTAGGAGTGCCAATACTTTTAGAGCCGGAAACATCAACTTCAAACTTCAACGTAGCGCGTTCTTCGTTCGAAGATTGCATGAAACAATTGTATAGCGATGTGGAAAAAGCAACAACATTATTGCCATTAGATTTTGAAGATGCAACAGCTTTACCTCCTGGTTATGATAATTTAAGTGATTATAATCGTGTATTTGGTCAATATGCAAGACAAAGAATGTCCTCCAGAATTGCGCAGGTTGTAAGAGCGCAGGCTGCGTTGTTAGCTGCCAGTCCGGCTTATAGTGCCAGCAATTCTACAACCTGGGAAGATGCTGCTAAATATGCTGGTGAATTGTTAAAGCTAAAAGGAGGTGTATCAGGAATAGCTCCTAATGGTTTAAACTGGTATAATGATGTAGCAGAATTAAATGCTGTAGGAGCAGGTGTTAACCCTCCTGAAATTATATGGAGAGGAGATATTGGAGAAAGTAATACTTTAGAAAGTGATAATTTTCCTCCAACTCTTTTTGGAAAAGGGCGTATCAATCCAACTCAAAATCTAGTTGATGCTTTCCCTATGGCAAATGGTTATCCAATTAATCATGCAAACAGTAATTATGTTGCTGCAAATCCGTACGAAAATCGTGATCCGCGTCTGAAAAAATTCATTTTAGTAAATCAGTCCACTGCAGGTGTGAGTAATACTGTAATAACAACAGCCAGTGATGGTACTACAAATGATGCATTAAATAAGGTAGGAACTTCAACGAGAACTGGGTATTATATGAGAAAATTATTGAGACAGGATGTAAATTTAAATCCAAACTCAATCAATAATCAAAGACACTATAAGCCCCGTATGAGATATACAGAATTATATCTTATTTATGCTGAAGCCGCTAATGAAGCATGGGGGCCAATGGCTACAGGTACAATAGGATTTTCTGCTTATGATGTTATTAAAGCTTTAAGAGTTAGGGCAGGTATAACAACAGATCCATATTTAGAGTCGATTAAAGGGGATAAAACTGAAATGCGTAATTTGATTAGAAATGAACGCCGTTTAGAATTATGTTTTGAAGGATTCAGGTTTTGGGATTTACGCAGATGGAATGCCAATTTGAATGTTGCAGCTGAGGGAGATAAAATTCAGGGAGGTGTTCATCAAACAATCACAGTCGAAAACAGAGTTTATAAAGATTATATGCAATATGGACCTATTCCATATCTGGAAGCCCTTAAATTTAATGCTTTATTGCAAAACAAGGGATGGTAGAATATACCACGTTTATTTAATGTGTACGGAAATTTAATTAATGAAAGAAAAATGAAAAACAAGATATTTTTAATGTTTGCAATAGTATTGATCTCTTTGTCTTCCTGTACTAATCAGGATGCCGAGTTTGATAATTTCGATCGAACTGCTGTTTATTTTGCATACCAATTCCCTGTTAGGACGATAACATTAGGGGAGGATATATTTGATACTACTTTAGATAATCAGCATAAATGCAAAATAATGGGAACGTTAAGCGGTGTCTACAACAATGATAAAGATGTGACCATTGATGTTGAAGTTATAAATACTTTGCCTGCCGGCTTCTTATTTAATGCCGGTCAGGATGAAATAGTTGCCATGCCAAGCAATTATTATACACTTTCAAGCGACAAAATTGTTATTCCAAAAGGAAATATTACAGGAGGTGTTGAAGTGCAATTATCGGATGCCTTTTTCGCAGACCCTCTCTCAATAAAAAAGACATATGTCATTCCACTTCAAATGAAAAGGGTAGTCAATGCAGATTCTATCTTATCAGGAAAAGCATTAGTATCTAATCCTTTAAAACCTTTAAGCACAGATTGGAGTGTAGCCCCTAAAGATTATATTCTTTATGCTATAAAGTATGTAAATCCCTGGGATGGTTTCTATTTAAGAAGAGGTGTGGACATTGTAAAAGGAAATAATGGAAATACAGCGCTTGATAAAATAATTACCAGACATAAACAATATGTTGAATATGATGAGGTTAACAGAATTAACACAAAATCAATGAATGCCATAGACTTTCCTGTAACTGTCAAAGATGCTCTTGGCGTGAATATTAATTTTAATTTAACTCTAACATTTGATGAAAATAATAATTGTGTTGTTTCTGGAACTAATTCTTTATTTACTGCGACAGGCACTGGTAAATTTGTAAAGAGAGGTGAGAAGAAAAGCTGGGGAGATAAAGATCGTGATGCGTTATATCTTGATTACAAAGTAAATTTTCAGGATTTTAATGTAACAACAAAAGATACATTAGTGCTGCGTGACAGGGGAGTTACTGCACAAGTTTTTAGCCCTGTCCGAAAATAAAATAGTTGAAATTTTATTAAAAAACTATAAAATCAAAAGTAGATGAATAAATTATATAAAATAGCGCTATTATCTTCAGTTTTGATGATGGCTGCATCATGTACAAATGACAATATTTTGGATTATAATTATGAAAAACCTCAAAGTATTGCTAATCAAGAAGGAATTGATGCCTATAAAGATTTAAAAACATATGTTAACAAAGAGGTTAATCCTGGATTTAAGTTAGGTGCTGGTATATCTTTATCAGACTATACAAGTAAAAGCGTAATCTATAGATTGGTCAATAAAAATTTTGATGAGATTACTTTGGGGTATGAAATGAAACATGGAGCTGTTGTTCAGGCGGATGGGAGCCTTAATCTTGACAATGTAAATAAATTATTAAAAACGGCTAATGAGGCTAATTTATCTGTTTTTGGACATACTCTTTGCTGGCATGCCAATCAAAACGCTGCTTATCTAAATAGTTTAATAGCTCCTGATGTTCTTTCTTCAACGGGACCAGGTTGGGACTTGATAATGGCAGAAAATTTTGAAACAGATAATATTTCAAATTATACGTTTAATTCTGGTTTGACTTCTGCTTTTACTGAAGTTGGTCAGGGGAACAATAATTCTGGAAGAGCTCTTAAATTAACAAACGCTAGCGTTCGTACTAATGAATGGGATGCACAGCTTTACTTAAAATTTTCTCCAGCTGTAAAATTGGGGGAGAAATATAGACTTACCATGGATGTACGTAGTGATGTTACAGCATCTTCTCCTACACAGGCACAATTAAATGTTGGTGGGTATAAGCATTGGGATTTTTTTGGTGCTGTTCCCTATACAGGCACTTGGGCAACTTATACTAAAGAGACTACGATTTCTGCAGAGATGGTAGCTTGTAATACAATTGCCTTTAATCTTGGAAAAAGTGCCGGTAATTTTTATTATGATAATATAAAAATTGAAAAATATAACGCAACAGGGAGTATTCAAACCCTTGAAAAAACTTCTGAACAGAAGAAGACTATTATTGCAGAAGCTCTTGATAAATGGATATCAGGTATGGTCACGAACTGTAAAACTTATACAAAAGCCTGGGATGTGGTTAATGAACCAATGGATGATGGAAACCCTTATGATTTAAAAACAGGCGTGGGTAAGACTTTAAAATCAGATGAATTTTATTGGCAGGATTATTTAGGTAAAGATTATGCGGTAGAAGCTTTTAAACTTGCAAGAAAGTATGGAAACCCAACCGATCAACTTTTTATAAATGATTACAATCTGGAATACAATCTGGATAAATGTAAAGGGCTAATACAATATGTTCAATACATTGAAGGTAAAGGACAAAAGGTAGATGGCATAGGAACGCAGATGCACATTACTATCAATTCTGATAAAGATAAAATTGAGACCATGTTCCAATTACTTGCGGCAACAGGCAAACTTATAAAAGTTTCAGAACTTGATGTAGCCGCCGGACTTAATCCAACTGCAACGGATCTGCAGATGCAAACAGAGATGTATAAATATGTTGCAGATATGTATGCTAAATATATCCCGGTAAATCAACGATACGGAATTACTATATGGGGAGTAACAGATAGTAAGTCTGATTCTTCATGGTTACCTGGACAGCATCAGGGCTTATGGAACATTGACTTTATTCGTAAGTCTTCTTATACAGGATTTGCGGAGGGGATTAAAGGACTGAAATAATATTTTTAAACTAAATAGTCAAAATAGTTGGTAAAAAAACTTAAAACATTTTAAAATTATAACATTAAAGAAAGTTTATTGAAATTCGTTTCAATAAACTTTCTTTAATTTATACAAGTTCTCAAATACAGATGTAAAATAGGGGAATATAGCAAAACAAAAACATTCATTGTAAGCTGCTAATATCTTCCTTTTAATCATCATTTGCATCTTTTTTTTTCAGATTCTCTTCCATATATAGTTTTGGTGACATACCGTAAAACTGCTTAAAGCTTGTTGAGAATTTAGAAACATTAGAAAAACCCACTAAATATGCTACTTCAGAAATATTAGTTTGTTTGGAAGCTAATAATTCCCCGGCTTGTTTTAATCTTATATTTCGAATTAGATCTCTCGAAGACTGATTCGTAAGCTCTTTTAATTTTCTATGAAGATGTACACGGCTAATACCAATTTCATTGGCAATCATTTCTACATTCAGGTCAGTGTTGCTTAGATTATTATTAATAAAATTCATTATTTTCATGATCAGTTTCTCATCAGCTGATTCCATTGTGATTTTTTTTATTTTATCATCCTGACTCTGATTTCCGCTAAAATTGTTTTTTAACAAATCTCTGGTTCTAATAAGATTTACAACAGTTTTTTTCAATATTTCCATATTAAACGGTTTGGTAATATAGGAGTCAGCACCTATATCAAGTCCTTCTAACTGATTATGATCATGCGATTGGGCTGTTAGTAGTATAATTGGAATATGATTGATATTTATATTTTTCTTTACTTTCCTACAAAATGTAATACCATCCATCACAGGCATTTTAACATCACTTATAATAAGGTCAAAAGGCTCTTTTAGAACCAGCTCTAAAGCTTCTTTTCCATTATGGCTGGTAAGGATTTTGTAATAAACAGCTAATTCTTTAAAAATATAGTCTCTGATTTCTTCATTATCATCAACAACCAAAATTTTTCTTTTACCAGCAGTACTGGCGCTACAATGCTCCTGAGGCTCTTCTAATGCAATAGAAGGTGTATTTTTTTGAAAGTCAGTAATTTTTGTTTTTTTGTTTTTATATTCTAAATCTTCTTTTATCTGATCTTCTCTTATTGGAATGGTAATAATAAATCGGCATCCGGAATTTTGAGGATTATTTTCAACAAAGATTGTTCCACCATGAAGTTCTACAATAGATCTTGTTAAGTGCAAACCAATACCAGTGCCTTCGGAATGTTGCTTTCTACCATTTTTAGACTGATAAAATCTATCAAATATTTTTGCTATGTCTTTTTCATTTATTCCATTCCCATTATCAGAAATAGTCACAGTAAATGTTGACAAAGATTTATCCTGGATATCAGGGAAATTATTTTCTTCTATAAAAACATCAATCCTTCCATCATTAGGTACAAACTTAACAGCATTTGAAATTACATTTTGTATTATTCGGTCAAAATATTTAGGGTCAACCCCGGCGAATAATTCTGGTATTTTATAATGTAATTCTAACTGGATATTTTTTTCCTGAAGCTGTTCTTCAAATAAAAGAATAACTTCGCGGATAGAAGCTATAATATCTGTTTTTTTAAAGTTTAAAGAAAATTGCCCCTGGTCAATTTTTCGTACATCCATTACCTGATTAACAAGCTGTAGGATTTTCTCTGAATTGCGGTACATGACCTGGTACCATTTCTGTCTTGTAATGTCCTCATCTGAATTTATTAATTTTAGTAAAGGATTTATAACTAGTGATATTGGTGATTTTATATCATGAGCAATATTAGTTAAAAACTGCAATTTAGCCTCGTTTATCTGCTTGTTTTGCAAATGTTCCTGAATTTTCTTTTGAGCTAATTTTCTTTGTTTAATCTGTACAGATACAAAATATAGAATTGCTAAAAAAAGTAGCCCATACAAACATTTTAGCCAAAATGAAAAGTACCAGACCGGGTGTATAGTAATGGTAAGGGGGCGTACGCTTGTATATTTACCATAGAGTTCTGCTTTTACTTTAAAATTATATGTACCTGGTTCCAGATTATCAAATGTAACTGTATTAACCCCTTGCTGTAATTTGTTCCATTTATTTTTTTCCAGAGAATAGAAATAAGTAACATTTTGCTGATTAGTAAAATCCAGCGTAGAAAATTCTATACTGAATGAATTATCATCATAACTCAAATTTACTGATTTGGCATCTATAAGAGCACTGTTGACAATTTCAAACTGATCTGATTTCATCCCTTTTTTAACAGATTTATCCTGAATATAAAAACCAGTAATATACACATTGGAGCTCTTGGTGCTGTATGTTATTTTTTCTGGATTGAAATAGGTTACTCCTTTCATACCTCCAAAAATAATTTCTCCATTTTTTTTATCAAGAAATGAAGCATTTTTACTGAATTCATTCCCCTGCAGACCATCGTTAAAATAAAAATTTGAAAATTTTTTGCTTTTGGAATTGAATTTGGAGATGCCGTGATTTGTGCTCAGCCACAGATTATTATTTTTATCCCTTTCTATAGCACATATAATGTTACTTGGCAGATTATTATCAATAGTATAAGTCACTGTATTTTTTCCATCTTTTGGTTGATAAATAAGACCTTCTGATGTTCCTATCCATAAATTTCCCTTAGTATCCTCATTTATAGAATAAATAATTTTTTGTGGAAGCATATGATTTACACCTCCTTTTTTAATGTAATTTTTGGTTTTGAGATCCAGACAATATAATCCATCATAAGTTCCCACGTAGAGCCTGTTGTTTTGCGCAGGCAGAATACAATTGACATACTGGTTTCCTAAGACGTTTTTATGGTCTTTTGCATTTGAATCATTATTGACCACTTCGTTAGTATTCAAATTCATAGAAAAAAGACCACCTCCGAGTGAACCAATCCAGAGATTTTTATTATGGTCTTCGGTAATTGTAAAGATGCTTTTTACAGGTTTGTTTTCCCGATCAAATAGTATATCTACAAAATCAAATTTATTTGTACTTCGATTAAGTTTAGCAAGTCCATTCATATAAGTACCAATCCATAAATTACCGTTTGAATCCTCAAATACACACATAACGGTCAATCTCTTAGCTCCTTTATAATGATATTGTTTTTTGTTATCTGCAGAAATACCATATAAGCCGTCTCCATCTGTACCAACCCACAATATTCCTTTTCTATCTTTATGCACAGCCAATACACAGCTCGAACCAATAATATTGTTGGACAATGACTGATAGCCTAGATAATTGAAATTATTTTCTTTAGGAGGTAGTAGCAATATCCCTTTCTGATACAGTCCCATCCATAAGTTTCCAGATTTGTCCTCAATAATAGAATGGATTTTTGACATCGAAAAATCAAAATTGGAGACATTAAAATTGGCCATTGTTATTTTTTTTTCTATTGGGTCATATACATGAAGCCCCATTCCGTCTGTACCAATTAATACTTTATTGTTTTTATCTAAAAAAAGTTTTTTTACAGGCAATGAAACTGAAGGATTATAAGATATAAATTTTTTTTCCTCTCTATTATATACATAAAGCCCATGGTTGAGTGTTCCCACAAAAAGATTTCCATTTTTGTCTTCGCAAATACTGGAAGTATTATCAGTATGCTCTTTTGATAGAAAGACTTGTTCAGCAGTGTTATCAGGTCTAACCTTCCATAACCCGCGATCTTGTGATAAAATCCATAAATTTCTTTTTTTATCTTCATAGATTTCATGGATCATATATGTGGGAATAGGCATTTTTATGGGCATAGCAACCATTCTTTGTTTTTTAAAATCAATTTTAAAAATTCCATAACCAGATGTCCCAACCAATACTTCTCCATTTTTTCTATGTAGCATACAGCTTACATGTGGCGACATTTTCGTAACAGTATTATCTGTTATTAAGATATTACTAAAAGAGTCTGTAGCATGATTGTAAACCTGTAAGCCGTTGATGAATCCAAAAAATAAGTTTTTATTTCTGTCTTCAAAAATTGTTTTGACGTAATTATTTAAAACAGAGCCAGGATTATTTTTTATGTGCTTATAAGTGATAAATTTTGCACCGTCATATCTGTTTAATCCATCTTCAGAAGCAATCCAAATATAACCTTTACTATCTTGATAAATGCTGTTTATTAAACTGCTTGACAATTGCGAATCTGAAGTGTAAAGTTTACCGGACTGAGATCTTAAACCAACAGGTATTAGTAAAAGAATTAGGATTATAATTTTTAGAGTTTTCAAAATAAATGAGAATATTAAACTTATGATCAAAAACGACTAACTGTAATTTTTATATCACTTTTTAGTATGAATTATAAATTTTAGACTGTAATTACTTTTTTATATTGAGAATTTTAATGGCAGAAAAGCCGGCAGTAATAATTTAAAAATGAGTTCCTATGTAAAAAATAAACTAACATAATGCTTCTGTTTTAGATAGAAATTGAGTAACAGTAAACTTTAAAAAATTATTTGTATTTTAATTAATTTACTTCAACACAAGTTTATGTGATTTTATTTTAATCAGCAAATTTATTTTTTAAATTATTTCAAATATTTTATATTTGAAATAATTTTTTACGGTATTTAATTTAAATAAATTAAAAAAAAAGTTGTTTTATTGAAAATAATTTAAAATCATCTAATAAATGTATAAAACACACTTAAATAACTTGGTTTTTCTTCTTATTTATTGAAAATTTCATAAATATTTAGGATTAATATTTATATAAAAATTGATGCAGAAAAGTTTTATAATATAAAAATTGGTATAAGTTTTATCGTTTTCCTACTATTTTGTAACGTAGTGTAAATAATCTGATACATTAAAATAAGTGAATTTTATTTTTTTAAAATATTTTTACCTTAAGCTTTTTCATATTCTAACATAAATCATTTATTCAAATTTTAAGACTGTTAGCGAGTAAATCTATCACAGGTAAATTAGATGAGTTTAATAGTGCATTTAGTGCTTGGAATATGATTTTTCCGATTGCAACTAATGCCCGTGTTAGTCCGGGCATTTTTTTTATTATATGTAGAGTTCTGTAAATATTAGAAATACTGTCTTGATTATGAATTGTATTAAAGTTTCTTGTCTTTTCATTAAATAATTTAGAATGGTGTTAAAAAGATAAAAAAAATATTAATGAAAAAATATTTATTCAATATTTTGCTGTTATTAGGAATTCAGTTATTTGCTCAAAATACGAATCAATTAAAACTTTGGTACAATACACCATCTGGCAATGTATGGGAAAATGCATTACCAATAGGTAATGGCTTTTTGGGGGCTATGATATATGGAAATGTTGAAAAAGAAATTTTTCAATTAAATGAAAGTACTGTCTGGAGCGGAAGTCCAAATAGAAATGATAATCCCAATGCTAAAGGTGCTTTAGATGAAATTAGACAGCTTCTTTTTCAAGGAGAATATAAAAATGCCGAAAAATTAATAAATGAAAATATAATTACCAGAAAGTCTCATGGACAAATTTTTCAGCCTGTTGGAAACATAGAGATAAGTTTTGCAAATCAACAAAATTATACAGATTATTATCGTGAGTTAGATATTGAAAAAGCAATAGCAAAAACAAGTTATAAAGTAAATGGAATCGTTTATACCCGTGAAGCATTTACATCTTTTCCTGACAGGGTTTTAGCAATAAAATTTTCTGCTGATAAGCCAGGGCAGTTATCATTTGTAGCTGGGTTTACATCTGGCCACCATAAGCAAAAAATAACTAGTAATGGAAATAAAGAACTTTCGCTTTCCGGAACTACAAGCGATCATGAGGGTATTGAAGGAAAGGTTAAATTTAATGCACTTGCTAAATTTAAAGTAGATGGGGGAAGCATAAAAACGGTCGATAATTTGATAAAAGTTGAGAATGCAAATTCAGTTGTGATATATGTTTCTGTTGCAACCAATTTTATTAATTATAATGACATAAGCGCAAATGAAAATGAACTGGCAAAGTCTTTTCTGAATATTGCAGCCAACAAAAGTTTTGATAAAATGAGAACAGCGCATATCGCTGCATATCAAAAATATTTTAAAAGGGTTAAATTGGATTTAGGAATTTCAGAAGCATCTAAGTTGCCGACAGATCAGCGACTGGCTAATTTTAGAAAAGTTTTAGATCCGTCTTTTGTGACTTTGTATTATCAATATGGCAGATATTTACTAATCTCATCTTCACAACCAGGTGGACAGCCTGCAAATCTTCAGGGTATCTGGAATCATAGTATGAGACCTGCCTGGGATAGTAAATATACCATCAACATCAATACAGAGATGAATTATTGGCCAGCAGAAAAAACAAATCTGTCAGAGATGCATCAGCCATTATTAAAGATGGTTCATGAACTTTCTGAAACAGGAAAAGAAACAGCAATGGTTATGTATGGTTCCCGAGGATGGATGGCGCATCATAATACCGATATATGGAGAATTAATGGAGCAGTTGACGGAGCAACCTGGGGAGTATGGAATGCAGGAGGAGGCTGGCTAAGTCAGCATTTGTGGGAACATTATTTATATACAGGGGATAAGAAGTATCTTGAATCTGTATATGAAGTATTAAAAGGTGCTGCAATGTTTTATTCAGATTTTTTAGTAAAAGATCCAAAAAACGGATGGCTCGTTGTGGCTCCGGGAAATTCTCCTGAAAATTCACCCGCTGCACATCAGGGTTCAGCAATGACAGTCGGTTCTACTATGGATAATCAAATAGTTTTTGATGTATTTAGTTCTGTAATACAGGCTTCGGCTGTGTTAAAAAAGGATAAGGAGTTTGCTGATAGTTTATTGGTGATGAGAGGATTACTTCCTCCTATGCAGATAGGAAGACATAATCAGCTACAGGAATGGCTCGACGATGTTGATGATCCAAAAGATAATCATAGACATATTTCGCATTTATATGGACTGTATCCTTCCAGTCAAATTTCTGCTTACAGAACTCCTGAACTTTTTGCAGCAGCAAAAAATACTTTAATGCAAAGAGGAGATGTGTCTACTGGATGGAGTATGGGATGGAAAGTAAACTGGTGGGCTAAAATGCAGGATGGAAATCATGCTTATAAATTGATTAAAGATCAATTAACACCATTAGGAGTAAACGAAGGAGGAGGAACATATAACAATCTTTTTGATGCACATCCGCCATTTCAGATAGATGGTAATTTTGGCTGTACCTCAGGAATTACCGAAATGCTGATGCAAAGCTCAGATGGTTCGGTTCATTTACTTCCTGCTTTACCAGATGCTTTAAAAGAATATGGTGAAATAAATGGTTTAATTGCGCGTGGCGGTTTTCAAATAACAAATATGAAATGGAAAAATGCAAAATTGGTTGCAGTAACTATCCATTCTAAGCTTGGAGGAAATTTACGATTAAGAACTCCAAATGAAATTGTTTTAAAAGGCAATCACGATTTAAAAAAAGCTTCTGGGGTAAATCCTAATGCTTTTTATCAAGTTGAAGAAATCAAAAATCCAATTATTTCTAAAGAATCTAATCTGGAGCTATTAAATATAAAGCCAACATATTTGTATGATTTAAACACAACAAAAGGTAAAAATTATACATTTCTAATTAAAGAATTATAAAAGTGCTGCATTTTTTACTATAATTTTTTAGCAGCATTTTATTATATGAAAAATAATAACATTGAGGAATTATAGCATCTGTAAAGTTGAATAATTAAAAAAATATAACTATGTTTTTTAAGGGAAAATTTATTGCTTCTATATTCTTAATTCTGCTATTCAGTTTTAAGAATGTAAATCATAATTATACTATACATAGTGACCATCTTTCAATTCCTTTAAAAGAAGGAACGCTAAATATTATTCCTATTGCAGATAATTCTGTTAGGATACAAATAAGCAAAGAAAGTATTAAAGAAGATCAGGAATTGATTCTTGTTAATAAATTAGTGACGCCCATTTTTAAGGTTTTGGAAAGTAAAAATGAGATTGTGCTAAAGACAAAAAGAATAGTTGTCTTATTTGACAAAGAGACGGAAGCACTTACATTCAAGGATCATAAAGGGAATGTATTTTTGAGCGAAAAAGCAAATAGCAGAAAAATGCTCCCAAGTACTATAAATGCTAATCGATGTTTTGTGGTTGAACAAAGTTTCGATTCGCTGGAAAATGAATCCCTTTTTGGATTAGGACAATTTCAGGATGGTCATTATGATTTAAAGAACATTAGCCGAAAACTTACACAAGTCAATACGCAGATCGCAATACCCTTTTTATATTCAAGTAAAGGGTATGGTATTCTTTGGCACCAATATGGAATTACAGAGTTTAATCCAAATGATAATTTGATTTCATTAACTAAAAACGAAAAAACTTCGGATGATAATAAAGAAGTTGAGTTAACAACAACATCGGGAACTCAGAAAATCTCTCAAAAACAGGCACTATATTTTGGAAAATTTAATGTAGAAAAGGAAGGACAATATTCAATTATGCTGGATTTGGGTGATATGGATAGCCGACATCTTTTAATTATTGATGGTAAAACGATTATTGATCAATCTAATTTATGGTTGCCACCAACGGTTAGTGAGTTAACTAATCTAAAAGCGGGAGAGCATTCTGTCCAGATAGTCTGCAATGCATCAAATGTGCCGAAGTTAGCTTTTAGAAAAACTGATAACTCAACAACTTTTCGTTCCATCAATGCTAAATTATTAGATTACGTAGTTTTTAAGGGAAAAGATGCAGATGAGGTAATTCATACATATAGGAACATTTCAGGGCAGGCACCGATGTTGCCATTATGGGCTTATGGTTTTTGGCAATGCCGTGAACGATATACGTCGAGTGAACACTTGATTAATACGGTTAAAGAATTTCGTAAAAGAGAATTACCATTAGATGTAATTGTGCAAGATTGGCAGTATTGGGGAAGCAATGGCTGGGGTGTTCCGCAATTAGATGAAAAAAATTACCCAAATCCATCAGGTTTTATCAAAAAATTACACGATTTAAATTCTCATTTTGTAATTTCTATATGGTCAAATCCTGATAAAAATTCTGAAATAGGTAAACAGTATGTAGAAAACGGAATGTATATTCCTAATACAAAATGGCTCGATTATTTTAATCCTGAAACTGGTAAAGCTTATTGGAATACATTAAATGAAAATTTATTTTCAAATGGAGTTGATGGCTGGTGGATGGATGCAACGGAACCAGAAAATGATGCTCTTGCCGGCACTATAACCAATCAGGGACCTGGTGATTTTTACAGACTTACCTATCCATTATTCGTAAGTAAATCTGTTTACGAAGGACAGCGAAAAACGAATCCTGAAAAGCGTGTGACAATTTTAACGCGTTCAGCATTTTCAGGTCAGCAGCGTTTTGGAACCATCAATTGGTCTGGTGATATTGGTGGCACCTGGGATGGTTTTAAAAGACAAATTGTTTCCGGAATGAATTTTACTTTGACAGGTATGCCATATTGGACAACTGATATTGGCGGTTTTTTCCGTCCTGGAAATGGACAATACAAAGATGAAAATTTCCATGAATTGTTAGCCAGATGGTTTCAATGGGGGGCTTTTAGTACCATATTTAGGATCCATGGATATCAAACAGAAACAGAATCCTGGATGTATGGCCAGAAAGTAGAAAATAATATGAGGGAAATGCTCAATGTTCGTTACGAATTAATGCCATATATCTATTCTGAAACGTCCAAAATTAAAAATGGCTCCACTTTTATGAGACCTCTTGTTATGGATTTTCAGAATGATGAAAAAGCGGTAAACCAGCCTTATCAATATATGTTTGGAAAATCGTTTCTTGTTGCTCCTGTTATTGAACCAGGCATTGCAGATTGGGAAGTTTACTTGCCAAAAGAATCGAAATGGTTTGATTTCTGGACAGGAAAAAGTTTTAGTGGCGGACAAAATGTAAAAGTACATACACCACTAAATAGAATTCCATTGTTTGTAAAAGCAGGCTCTATAATACCCATAAGTCCTAAAATGCAATACACCAATGAAAAGCAGTGGAATAATCTGGAAATTAGAATTTATGAAGGGGCAGATGGCGACTTTACTCTGTATGAAGACGAAGGAGACAATTATAATTATGAAATAGGAGCATATTCTGTCCTTAAATTTGAATGGAAAAATGCTAAAAAACAACTGATTATAAATGATTTGAATGGAAAATTTAAAGGAATGATAAAAGAGAGAACTTTTAATATTGTTGTCATCAATAAAGATGGAATGATACAGAAAGGAAAAATTATATATACTGATAAAAAACAAACTTTAAAATTATGATAAAAAGAATCTATTTATTGTTATTGCTATTATGTTATAGTTTAACTGGTATTGCTCAATCTTATCAAAAAACACAATTAGGATTAAAAGCAGTCATTAATGCAACAGTTGTAGAAATTCAGGTTTACAGTCCTCAAATTATCAGAGTGATTAAATATACTGAAAAAGACACCTTTCAGAAAAAAAGTTTGTCGGTAATGAAAAACCCGGAAAAAACAAAATTTAGCATTGACAAAAAAGCGGATAAAATTTTACTAAAAACAGATGCGTTGCAAGTTACTCTCAATAGTAATTCCGGAAGTGTTTCATTTACAAGTCATACCGGAAAGGCATTGTTGAACGAAAAAGAATCAGGTACCGTTTTTACTGATTTTAATGATACTGGAAGCAAAACGTATACAGTAACGCAATCTTTTGTTTTGGATAAAAAAGAATCTGTTTATGGCCTTGGAATTCTTCAAAATGGAAAAATGTCCCAACGAAATCAAAAAGTACATATGGTACAGAATAATACGTGGGATTTTGTTACTTTTTTTCAGTCTGATAAAGGATATGGATTGTTTTGGGATAATTATTCACCAACTGATTTTAGCGATAATCAGGAAGAGACTTCTTTTAAATCAGAAGTTGGAGACGGAGTTGACTACTATTTTATGGGTGGAGGGAATGCTGACGGAGTAATTGCTAATATGCGTGGCTTGACAGGTCAGGTACCGATGTTTCCTAAATGGACTTTTGGTTTCTGGCAAAGCCGCGAGCGCTATAAAAGCCAAAATGAAACGGTTGAGGTGGTAAAAAAGTATCGTGATTTAGGAGTTCCTCTTGACGGTATTATTCAGGACTGGCAGTATTGGGGTGATAATTATCATTGGAATGGTATGAATTTTTTAAATCCTGAATTTTCGAAACCGCAGCAAATGGTTGATGATATTCACAATCTGAATGCACACCTGATCATATCAATCTGGTCATCTTTTGGTCCCAAAACACCTCAGTTTCAGGAGCTGAAAGAAAAAAATATGCTGATGGATTTTCAAACCTGGCCTCAGTCAGGAAAAGATGTCTGGCCACCTGATATGAACTTTCCTTCAGGAGTGCAGGTTTACGATCCTTATAATCCAGAAGCAAGAGATATTTACTGGAAATACCTGAATAAAGGATTGTTTTCTTTTGGAATCGACGGCTGGTGGATGGATTCTACAGAACCTGATCATTTAGACTTTAAACCAAAAGATTTTGATAATAAAACATTTTTAGGATCATTCAGAAAGGTTAGAAATGCTTTTCCATTAATGACCGTTGGCGGGGTTTATGATCATCAGCGTGAGGTAACATCAGATAAAAGGGTGTTTATTTTAACCCGTTCAGCTTTTGCAGGTCAGCAGCGTTATGGCGCCAATACATGGTCTGGAGATGTTAATTCGTCATGGGAAATGTTACGTAATCAAATCCCTGCCGGATTAAACTTTTCTTTATGTGGAATTCCGTATTGGAATAGTGACATTGGAGGTTTTTTTGCAGGTGCTTATAACAAAGGTGAATATGCCGGTTCTGGAGCTAAAAATCCATCTTATCAGGAATTATATATAAGATGGCTGCAATTTGGAGCCTTTACTCCAATGATGCGTTCACATGGTACAGATATTCCGAGAGAGATATATCAGTTTGGAAAAAAAGGAGAGCCAATCTATGATGCTATCGAAAAGACAATCAATTTACGATATGCCTTATTGCCTTATATTTATTCAAATGCATGGAAAATAACCAACGGACAATCGAGCATGATGCGTGCTTTGATGATGGATTTTGAAGATGATAAAGTAAAAGACATGAATAGTGAGTATTTATTTGGTCAGTCTATATTGGTAGCTCCGGTGATCAATGCACAATATACTCCGGAGACAATTGTAAAAACAAATGAAGCTACAGGATGGGACAAAAAGGATGTTTCTGATAAACCTAAAACACTGGCTGTTGATTTCACTCAGAAAAAATTGAAAAAAGTCTATTTGCCGGCAGGTGCCATTTGGTATGACTTCTGGACAAATAATAAATATAATGGCGGGCAGGAGATAGAACAGGAAACAACAATAGATAAAATTCCATTATTTGTAAAAGCAGGTTCCATAATTCCAATAGGACCTAAAGTGCAATATGTTAATGAAAAGAAATGGAATGACCTTGAAATTAGAATTTACGAAGGGGCTGATGGCGAATTTACCCTTTATGAAGATGAAGGAGATAATTATAATTATGAAAAAGGAAAATACGCAACCATTACATTTAAGTGGAATGATTCGAAAAAAACAGTAACGGTTAGTAAGCAAAAAGGATCTTTTTCCGGAATGTTAAAAAAACGAAAGTTTAAAGTTGTAAAGGCTTCTTCAAAAACAGGAATGTCTGGTACGGCAAGTGAACAAACTGACAAAGTGATCAGTTATAACGGGAATGAGGTTTCAATTAAATTGTAAAGAATATATACACAGTGAATAAAAATAACATTACAATACTTTGCATGTTTATTATGGCCGTTTTCAATGGAACTGCCCAAAGTAATATTAAGCAGCAGCCTATTATTCAGACAAAATACACAGCAGATCCTGCTCCAATGGTTTACAAAGACACAGTTTTCTTGTATACATCACATGATGAGGACGATGCAAAAGGCTTTAAAATGATTGACTGGCAGCTTTATACTTCAACTGATATGGTTAACTGGACAGATCATGGTGCGGTTGCTTCCCTGAAGGATTTTAGCTGGGTAAAACATGATAATGGAGCCTGGGCAATCCAGTGTATTGAGAGAAACGGCAAATTTTATCTGTATACGCCCATGCATGGACAAGGAATAGGAGTGTTAGTTTCTGATAGTCCTTACGGCCCGTTTAAGGATCCATTAGGAAAGCGTTTGATTGAAGACAATCATCTATGGAATGATATCGATCCGACCCCATTTATTGATGATGACGGACAGGCTTATCTATATTGGGGGAATCCTGATGTATATTATATAAAACTAAATGAAGATATGATTTCGACTTCTGGAGAAATCGTGAAAGAACCTACCAAACCCAAAAACTACCAGGAAGGCCCGTGGGTATATAAACGTAAAGGGCATTACTATATGTCATATGCTTCTACCTGCTGCCCTGAGGGTATAGGATATGCAATGAGTAAAACTCCTACAGGTCCTTGGGAATATAAAGGAATGATTGTTGAAGCTAGTGAAAAAACAAGGGGCAATCACCCGGGAATTATTGATTACAAAGGGAAATCATATGTGTTCGGGCATAGTTATGACATTATAAAAAGAGAAACTTCTACTTTCTATGAAAGGCGTTCAGTGGATATGGACGAAATCATTTACAATGAAGACGGAACTGTTAAAACTTTATCTTACTGGTCTGAAAACGGACCAGAAGCGGTTGGAACAATTAATCCTTTTAAACGTGTTGAAGCTGAAACTATGGCATGGAGCGAGGGAATAAAATCGGATAAAAATAATAAAACCGGAGTATTCATAACCCAGATAGATAACAATGACTTTGTAGAGGTCCGGACTGTTAATTTTGAAAAAGCAGCCAAGAGTTTTCAAATAAGTGCGGCTTCTGTAGCGGAAGGAAAAGTAGAAATTCGCTTAGATAACAAAGAAGGCGAACTTATAGGCACATGCGATATAAAAAATACAGGAAATCTCGATACCTGGAAGGTTTTTAAATCTAAAGTAAAAAAGGTAACGGGTTTGCACAATGTTTTTTTTGTATTTAAAGGAAACGAAAAAATGTTCAATTTAGACTGGTGGAAATTTGAATAATCTTTTTAACAGACAAAGCAATATAAAATTAAGTAATAAAATGCATTTAAATAAAATTCGATTTTTACTCTACCTCATTCCGCTGTTTGGGTTTGCACAGAATCCAATTATACAGACTAATTATACAGCAGATCCTGCCCCTATGGTGTATAACGGAAAAGTGTATTTATATACTTCGCATGACGAGGATGAATCTACCTGGTTTACTATGAACGACTGGAAGCTCTACACTACAGAAGATATGGTAAACTGGACCGACCATGGTTCTGTGTTATCCTATAAAAATTTCGGGTGGGCCAAAATGAATGCCTGGGCACCGCAATGCATAGAACGAAATGGGAAATTTTATATGTATGTACCAATAACCGATCGTCAGGGTAAAAACGGTATTGGTGTCGCGGTTGCAAATTCTCCATATGGACCTTTTACAGATCCGTTAGGAAAACCCTTAATACAAAACAGTAATGCTGATATCGATCCAACGGTTTTCATTGATGATGACAATCAGGCATACTTGTTATGGGGCAATCCGGAATGTTATTATGTAAACCTGAACGAAGATATGATTTCCTATAATGACGAAATAAAATTATTTCCCAATACTGTAGAATCATTTGGAAAACGAGCAGGAAAAGAAGATCCGCGAAGACCTACCACTTATGAAGAAGGGCCATGGCTTTACAAAAGGAACAAATTGTATTATTTATTTTTTGCAGGAGGTCCTATTTCAGAACATATAGGGTATTCAACCAGCAAAAGTCCGGTTGGTCCCTGGAAATATCAGGGTGTCGTAATGCCTGCACAGGGTGGAAGTTTTACCAACCATCCTGGGGTAATTGATTTTAAAGGGAAAACTTATTTTTTCTATCATAATGGAGCTTTGCCTGGCGGAAGCGGCTTTAACAGATCAGTATCAGTAGAAGAACTGAGTTTTAATCCGGATGGCACTGTTAAACAATTAAATATGACCGAAGGAATAAAAAAAGGTTTAGCAATTGTCAATCCTTATGTTAAGTCAGAAGCAGAAACCATGGCCTGGTCAAAAGATGTAAAAGCAATGCAAAATGATCAGGTAGGAGTTTTTATCACAGCCATGAAAAACGATGCTTTTACAAAAGTCAGGGATGTAGATTTCCGTAAAGAAGGTGCTTCAAAATTTACAGCGCGTGTTGGTACTACCCATAATAGCGCTGTATCAATGGAAATTAGGTTAGATGGTCCCGACGGTGAATTGATTGGCACAATAAAAGTCCCAATGACCGGAGGTAATGACAGATGGCAAGTAGTTACCGCAGATGTGAAGAAAGTAACAGGGATACATGATGTTTATTTTGTATTTAAAGGAAAAGCTCCCGCCAAAATCATGTTTTTCGATTACTGGATGTTTTCAAAATGATAAAAATGGTTCAAAAAATTAGATGTATTGAAAGCTATCTAATCATTATTAACAATAAAATAAATTATAAAATGCCAATTAACGATCAAACCATCATGAACTTTAAAAATATAGTATTCCTTTGTTTATTCAGTTTTTTTACCTCGAATGCACAATTGGTTGTAGAAAGCCCAGACGGAAAATTAAAAGTATCAGTTTCGTCAAATAACGGAACAGCTTTTTATAGTATTGCTTATAATGGAAAACAATTTTTGGAAAATTCACCACTTGGTTTAAAAACGAATGTTGGTGATTTTACTTCAGGATTGACTTTAGAAGCAAACATCAATAAAAATAAAATTGATGAAACGTATGAGTTAGCCAATATAAAGCAAAGCAAGGTGCATTATGTAGCTAGCGAAGCTGTATTTTCTTTTACAAAGGAAGGTAAAAATGCTATTGATGTTATTTTTAGAGTAAGCGATAATAATGTTGCTTTTAAATATAAAGTACATCCTCAAAAAGAATCGCGCTCATGTGTAGTGCAGGAAGAAGCTTCAGGTTTTTTACTTCCTCAGGGAACAACTACTTTTTTGTGTCCACAAAGTAAATCGATGGTAGGTTTTGCCAGAACAATGCCTAGTTATGAAACGTCCTATACGCTTGATGCTCCAATTGGGAAAAATGGAAACGGAGAGGGTTATACATTTCCATGTCTTTTTAAGGTAAATGGAAATGGCTGGGTATTAATTTCTGAAACCGGAGTAGACAGTTACTATTGCGGAAGCAGACTTATAGGCAAGGAAAACGGTCTATATACAATAGGATTCCCAATGTCAGGTGAAAATAACGGTAATGGCACGACTTCGCCAGGTATTGCGCTGCCGGGCGAAACGCCATGGAGAACAATTACAGTAGGGGAAACATTGGCACCCATCGTAGAAACTACTATTCCGTTTGATTTGGTCAAGCCGAAATATGAAGCTTCAAGACAATACCAATACACCAAAGGCAGCTGGAGCTGGATTATGAAAATGGATGGTAACACTACATTTCCTGTTCAAAAACAATACATCGATTTTAGTAATGCCATGGGATATGAAACCATATTAGTGGATGCGCTTTGGGATACGCAAATCGGTAAGGATAAAATTGCCGAATTAGCGAAATATGGAGAAAGTAAAGGCGTAGGACTTTACTTGTGGTATAATTCTAACGGATATTGGAACGATGCTCCGCAGGGTCCAAGAGGGATCATGGACAATACAATCATTCGTCGCAAAGAAATGGCCTGGATGAAAAGCATTGGAGTTAAAGGAATCAAAGTTGACTTTTTTGGGGGTGACAAACAAGTGACTATGAAGCTCTACGAAGATATTTTGACAGATGCTAATGATTTTGGTATTATGGTTATTTTTCATGGCTGCACACTTCCAAGAGGCTGGGAGCGAATGTATCCAAATTATGCGTCAAGTGAAGCTGTCCTGGCTAGTGAGAATCTGCATTTTGGTCAGGGAAGTTGTGATAATGAAGCCAAAAATGCTTCTATACATACTTTTATTAGGAATACTGTTGGAAGTATGGATTTTGGAGGCAGTGCTTTAAACGAGTTTTATAATAGTGACAACATACCTAATAAAGGCTCAAAAAGGATGACTTCGGATGTTTTTGCTCTGGCTACAGCTGTATTATTTCAAAGTGGGGTTCAGCATTTTGCTTTGGCACCTAATAATTTAACTGATGCGCCTGACTGGGCAATCAATTTTATGAAGGAAGTCCCGACAACCTGGGATGAAGTTCGTTTTTTAGAGGGATATCCTGGAAAATATGTGGTCCTTGCACGCCGGAAAGGGAGTAAATGGTATATAGCTGGTTTAAATGCTCAAAAAGAAACAGTGAAAATTAAATTAAAATTACCAATGATTCAGGCTGGAAATGAGTTGAAAATGTATAGCGACGATATGCAGTTAAACGGAAAGGTGAGCACTGTAAAAATGAATAAAAACCAACAGCTTGAATTGATAATTCCTTGTAATGGAGGCATTCTGGTAGTCAACTAAACAAAATATTTTATGATGAATCTTAGATGTTTTTCCGTAATAGTGACAGTATTGATTTTAATCAGCACTATGTCTTTTGCGCAAAATCCGCTTATCAGGGATCAGTTTACTGCTGATCCTTCTGCAAGGTTATTTGGTGATAAGGTCTATGTTTTTCCTTCTCACGATATATTGGCGACCGAAGGGAAAGGCCGTAAAGACTGGTTTTGTATGGAAGATTACCATGTTTTTTCATCATCAGACTTAACCAACTGGACAGATCATGGAATGATAGTACAGCAAAATTCAGTTCCATGGGTTAAACCTGATAGTTATAGCATGTGGGCTCCTGATTGTATCGAAAGAAATGGTAAGTATTACTTTTATTTTCCAAGTATTCCAAAAGACACTGTTAATTATAAAAAAGGGTTTACTGTAGGTGTCGCTATTGCTGATAAGCCTGAAGGACCTTATGTCACAGAACCCAAACCCATAAAGGGCGTTAGCGGAATCGATCCTAATGTTTTTATAGACAAAGACGGGCAGGCGTATTTGTACTGGTCTGGAGGAAATATTTTTGCGGCTAAACTAAAGCAAAACATGACGGAATTAGATTCTGAGGTGAAAATACTAGAGAATCTCCCTGCAAAAGGTTTAAAAGAAGGACCTTATGTGTTCGAAAGAAACGGAATTTATTATCTGACGTATCCTCATGTCGAAAACAAAATTGAACGCCTGGAATATGCAATTGGCGATAATCCGCTGGGACCATTCAAAGTGGCAGGTGTTATTATGGATGAATCCACAACCGGTTGCTGGACAAATCATCATTCGATTATACAATTTAAAAAAGAATGGTATTTATTTTATCATAATAACGACTTTTCGCCTCAGTTTGATAAAGCCAGATCGATTAGGGCAGATTACCTGCATTTTAATCCGGATGGCAGCATTCAAAAAGTTATTCCCACTTTAAGAGGCGTTGGAATTACAAAAGCAACAGATAAGATTCAAATAGACAGGTATTCTGAAATAAGTAAAGAAGGAGTTTCGATTTCATTTTTAGATAGCCAGAATACTTTCAATGGCTGGAAAACTACTTTCAATAAATCAGGAGGATCGATTCAATACAACGCTATTGATTTTGGGAAAAAGAAATTAAAATCAATAGTTGTAAAAGCCTCTTCGGAAAAAGGAGGGATACTTCAAATAGCTTCTAAAGGTAAAAAACAGACTATAATTGCTGAAGTGACTATTCCAAAAGGAAGTAATTGGGCAGAAATAAAATCACCTCTATTAAAATTTGAATCCGGCATTCAGGACTTGGCTGTTATATCGAAAAATGAGAATCAGGTTGAGGTTGACTGGATAAAATTTGAATAGCTTATTTTAAAAAAATTACTCTCCAAAATTCAAAACAACACAAAGAAAAAAATATAAAATCAATAATAAATAAGAAATGAAAAAGAAACAATTAATTTTACTTTCGGTCGTAATGATGAGCTTGTTTTCCTTTACAGGCATAGATGATAAGGATAAGGATAAACCTAAACCAAAAACAGTCAAAAATCCACCTGTTTTTTCTAAAGTAGTTTATCAGGGAGATGACCAGTTATACAAAAAATATCCATTAAAAGAAGGAGAATTTTATAATCCGGTTCTGCAGGGATGTTATCCGGATCCGGCAATTACAAGAAAGGGAGATGATTTTTATATGGTATGTTCTTCGTTTGCAATGTTTCCCGGAGTCCCTATTTTTCATTCTAAAGATTTAGTAAACTGGACCGACTTAGGAGGCGTTTTAAATAATGTTAACGAATTCAATCCGCACGATACAGGTATCAGTGCCGGAGTATACGCACCTGGAATAACTTACAATCCGCATAATGATACATTTTATATGATTGTAACTGCTTTTTCTGGCGGTCTCGGAAACATAATTGTGAAAACAAAAGATCCAATGAAGGGATGGGGAAGCCCTGTTAAATTAGCTTTTGAAGGAATCGATCCATCTATTTTCTTTGATGATGACGGAAAAGGGTACGTAGTGCATAATGATGCTCCGGATAAAGGAAAAGAATTATATAACGGACACCGTGTGATTAAAGTATGGGAATATGATCTTGTGAATGATAAAGTTATTCCTGGTACAGATAAAATCATTGTAGATGGGGGAGTAGATCTTTCTAAAAAACCAATCTGGATTGAAGCGCCGCATTTATATAAAAAAGACGGTCATTATTATTTGATGTGTGCTGAAGGTGGTACAGGAGGAAATCACAGCGAGGTTGTTTTTATCAGTGATAGTCCAAAAGGGCCTTTTAAACCATCATCAAACAACCCAATTCTGACTCAGAGACATTTTCCAAAAGACAGACCAAATAAAGTAGACTGGGCAGGTCATGCAGATCTTGTTTTAGGACCGGATAATAAATATTACGGAGTGTTTTTAGGGATTCGCCCTAATGATAAAGACAGAGTAAATGCTGGTCGTGAGACTTTCATGCTGCCTGTTGACTGGTCTGGAACATTCCCTGTTTTTGAGAACGGATTAGTTCCTATGGAACCAAAATTAAAAATGCCAAAAGGTGTTGAAAACAAAACCGGCAAGGATGGTTTTTTTCCTAATGGCAATTTCACTTTTGAAGAAAATTTCACCTCCAGTAAATTAGATTACCGATGGATTGGATTAAGGGGGCCTCGTGAAAATTTTATTTCAATAACTAAAAAAGGACTGCAGATTAATCCTTTTCAGGTGAATATAAAAGAAATGAAACCTACTTCAACACTTTTCCACAGACAGATGCATAATAATTTCACTTTTGCCACAACAGTCGATTATAAACCAGCTTCAGAAAAAGATTTGGCGGGTATTACCTGCTTGCAAAATGAGCGTTTTAATTATGTTTTTGGTATTACGAAAAAAGGTAATGATACTTATATTTTGTTAGAAAGAACAGAAAAAGGACAGTCTAAAATTATCGCAAGTACTAAAATAGACGTAAAAAAACCGCTTCGTTTACAAGTGAAAGCAACAGGCGACAGCTTTGAATTTAGTTATGCGACGGATGGAACAGATTTTAAAAACTTAGGAGGTGCAGTTTCTGGTGATATTCTTTCAACAAATGTAGCAGGAGGTTTTACAGGTGCATTGGTAGGTTTGTATGCAACAGCTGCTAATGATGCACAGCCTCAGTAAAAAATAATAGAAATTCATCAGCATGCTTTTGAATGTATGGCTATAGTACAGGTCCTGAAATTATTTAGATTTCGGGATCTTACTGTTATATATTCTTTACCACAATGCGAAATAATATTATAACTGTAACAAATAACCTTTACATATGAAAAATATTTTTTTTAGTGCTTTCGTTCTGCTATTGTTTGGTTTTACAGATGGAGCCAAAGAACCTCTTACCACTCAAATAGAGGTCAAACAAGGCAGGTTATCAGGAATTGAAGAAGATGGATTATTAGTATTTAAAGGAATCCCCTTTGCGAAACCACCAGTTGGAAATCTTAGATGGCGTGCTCCCCAACCGGTAAAAAAATGGGATGGCGTGTTGCAGGTAGATAAATTTGCGCCTGGTCCATTTCAGGGAGGAAATCCTCCATCTGGGAAAAGTGAAGACTGCCTCTACCTCAACGTTTGGACTCCGGCTAAATCTGCAAAAGAAAAAGTTCCGGTTTTGGTGTGGATTTATGGAGGTGGGTTTGGAGCTGGTGCAACCTCAGAAACAACATATAATGGGAAAAACTTAGCTAAAAAAGGTGTGGTACTGGTAAGTATCGCTTACCGTGTGGGGCCATTAGGATTTTTAACACACCCGGAACTCAGTGCTGAAAACCCAAAAAAAGTTTCAGGAAACTATGGTTTATTGGATATGATTGCAGGCTTGCAATGGGTAAAAGAGAATATTGCTGCCTTTGGCGGTGATCCAAATAAAGTCACAATTTTCGGAGAATCAGCAGGTGGGATCGCTGTAAGCATGTTATGCGCTTCGCCTTTGGCAAAAGGTCTTTTTACTGGAGCGATATCACAAAGTGGAGGCTCATTTGGACCTTCAAGAGCTACTACTTATCCAGGTGAAAACATGAAAACACTTAAGGTTGCTGAAAGCGAAGGATTGGATTATATGAAAAGTGCAGGTGTCGGTTCAATTGAAAAATTAAGGTCAATTGAGCCAGATAAACTGCCTGCAGGACGTGGATGGCCCATTATTGACGGATGGGTAATTCCTGACGACCAGTATAAACTATATGAATCGGGAAAATATAATGACACTCCAATTCTTATTGGCTATAATTCAGATGAAGGGGCAAGTTTTACAAGAACGAAAGACCCAAAGGAATTTATCAGCAGTGTAGAAACACGCTATGGTAAATTTGCAGAAAACCTTTTAAAAGCCTATCCTGTAGGTGATAATTCGGTTCCAAAAACAGCTCGGGATTTATCGCGTGATGCAGCTTTTGGCTGGCAGACATGGTCATGGGCGAGACTACAGGCAAAAACTGGAAAGTCGAAAGTGTTTTTTTACTATTTCGACCAGCATCCGGACCATCCTAAAGATTCACAATATTATGGTTTTGGTTCTTACCATGGCCAGGAGGTGGCATATGTTTTTGAGAACCTGGATAAATCAAACTCTCAAACAAGTAAATCAGATTTAGAGATTTCAAATCTGATGGGAACCTATTGGACAAACTTTGCCAAGTACGGTGATCCTAATGGCAAACATGTCCCTAACTGGCCAGCTTTTAGTAATTCAGAGCCTAAGTTACTGTATTTCAATAATAGCGCTTACACGGGGCCTGTTCCGAGTTTAAAATCACTTGAGGTTTTAGATTCTTATTTTTCCTGGAGACGTACACCAGAAGGAGAAGCCTGGGCAAAGTAAATCTATTCCTTTCAAATATAATAACATTTTCATATTATGTAAGTTATACTTATTGATGCAATTACTGAAAACGGCCACACTTATTCATCAAAGTGTGGCCTTTTTTTTAAATCATTATTATTTATTAATTATAAAAATGATGCGTGCAATTAGTTGTCATTTTTAATTAAAAATAGCTTACAAATCGTCGGAATTATTATATTTCAGGAAACACTTGTTCAGAGAAATTTCTATAATTGATTTGATTTCCATTTTTTTAATTTTTTATTTAATAAAAAATTCTTGTAAATATTTCCGATGGGTCTATGTTGATGATACAAAAATAATATTGAAAACATTTATCAGGATTATATATTTTCATGTTTACTGAGATATTGATATGCATATGAAATCTTAAACGAAATAATTATTTTTCTTTTTCAAATAAAATACAAGCCCCTCCGCCAGGAGCTAGTTTAATATCGATAAAATCGCTGCTGCTAACTTTTTTAGAAATGGTTTCGTGGCTTACTTTATTAGTTCTGAAATCAGCATCTTTTGCGTCCTGAATGATCATTGCTTTATAACTGCCTTTTCCTAATACCGTCAGTGGAATGCGAAGTGAACGTGGATCTTCGTTAGTGGCAACAGCTATCAGCCAGTTTCCATCTGCTGCCTGACGCGCCATAACAATATATTGGCCAATTTCTCCGCTAATTGTTTTGCTTTCCTGCCAAGGCTGTTGCTGTGCACTAATAAACTTTAATAATTCGGGATACTTATTGTAGTTTTCAGGAATATCAGGAATAATAGTTGCTCCTGAAAATGTTATAAGCGTGCGTGCTGCCTCTGCCGTAATTGTAGAAGGTACCGGCATTGGATTGTCAACTCTTCCTTTTTGCTCCATATCAAAAGTGCCGTTGTTCATATCAATCGGGCCTGCTATCATGTTCACAAATACAGAAGTAACAAAGGTTTTCGGTTGAAATACTCTTCGTGCATCCAACTGTGCCTGACAAAACTCACGTGTAACGGCGTTAGGCCAGGTTCTCATTTGTCCGTATGGATGAACAGGACCATCATGAAAATCGACCATTAAATGGTTTTCCGCACAAATTTTTGTTATATGTTGCGTGTGTATATTTTTTTCCTCCGGACTGCCTTGCATAAAACCATATTTTACACCGGCAGCTCCCCAGTCTCCGTATTGTTTTAATGTTTTTTCTAAAGGATAATTTTTTCCCCCAACATCATTCAGATACAGCCAAATGCCAACATTTTTTTGTTTTCCATAAGCAATAATCTGATGTACTTGTTCAACTTTGCCTCCTTTTAAAGGATCTGATTCTTTACTAAATTCTTCACCATACCAGTTGGCGTCTAATACCAAAGATTTCATCGCATTTGCAGATGCTAAATCAACCATTCGTTTCCATGATTCCAATGACATTTCATATTTAAACCCATCCGCTACTGCACCGTCAATACGCCAATCCCATACAGCCACCCCCGGTTTTACCCAAGAAAAATCGGCTCCCTTCGCTGGTTCAGGATTGAGTAATTCGATCAGGTGAGAATCAATTAAATCTCCCGGAGATCTTCCATAAATTACTATCCTCCATGCTTTTGCATTTTTAGAAGGTACCGAAAATAGCGTTGTTCCTTTTTTTGGCTGTAAAAGTAATGGTTCGCCACTTTCAAGATTAGCTTCATGAACTGCCATATAACTATTTTCTGCCGCTTTGACAACCATAACAGGTTCGCGCACATTATCTGCTTCAGATAACTTTTCAGGACCTATATTATGTCTTTCTCCATTATAATACCAGGCAAAGTAGTTGTCTGCAAAATTAAATTCTGTAAATTCTCTCTCCGAAGTTAGCCCTTCATATGTGAAAGCCATTCCGTCATTGTATACTCTTACTTTTATTTGATAAGAAGTGAGATCTATTATGATCTGATTGTAATGATCAGGTACATTTTTCCTTTTGCCCCAAACAGGTTTCCAGACACTCTTTACAGATGAATTAATCACTTTATTCCAATGAATATTGTTTGGTGATTCTAACCCAAGCTTAGATTGTTTTATCAATAAATGATTATCAGCCCGAAAACTGTATTCAATTGTATTTAAGCTGGTTTGTTCAATTTGAACTACGAGTTTTTTATCCGGAGAAGTAACAGTTACGGAATGTTTGTGTGATTGTGCTAATAGAATTGCCGGCAATTGAATGCAAATAAATACAATTACAATTAATTTGTTTTTAAACCTCATTTTTATTTTTTTATTGTCAACAAAAGACCCAATCATATTTGTGGTAACGAAAGAATTACGCTATGAATTTAAAAATACATTCTGCCGTTTAACCTAAATAACAAAACTAATCAATCTCAGTAATAAAAAACAATTTAATTTCAATCGCATTTTGGTTACAAAAGTACTCATTTAAGTTACGGACATTTATTGCTATATATATAACTTTGCTTATCTCCAATGTTGGCCAGTATTATAATGTATCATTATGAAAAAAGAAAATAGAAATAATGAAGTTTTCGAATCGATTACCAATGTACATAGGGCTTTCGGGCTGCCAGCTCCGC
This sequence comes from Flavobacterium flavigenum, assembly GCF_027111255.2. NCBI lineage: Bacteria > Pseudomonadati > Bacteroidota > Flavobacteriia > Flavobacteriales > Flavobacteriaceae > Flavobacterium > Flavobacterium flavigenum. The sequence goes on from NZ_CP114285.2 coordinate 183,678, forward strand.
AACATCCGCTCATAAGTATTTTGAATGCACAAGATCTGAGAGCTTCAAAACGGCCTTCAGGTGCTCATGTATTGCATTTTTACAAAATTTCATTCAAGACAGCAATGAGTGGGAAGGTGCGTTATGGACAGAGCTTTTACGATTTTGATGAAGGAGGTTTATTGTTCGCTTCCCCAAACCAGGTCATCGGAAGTGATGATGATGCAGGTACAGAAGACTTATCCTTTTATACAATGCTGATTCACCCTGATTTTCTTCACGGTTTTCCGCTGGCACGTAAAATAAAACAGTATGGCTATTTCAGCTACGGGACCAATGAAGCACTGCATCTGTCTGAAAGCGAAAAGACAATTATTCTGTCGGTCTTTCATATCATCGAACAAGAACTCAATAGTCGGGTTGATGAATTCAGTCAGGAAGTCGTCTTATCACAAATTGAACTGCTCTTGAATTATGCCAACAGGTTCTATAAACGTCAGTTTATTACCCGTAAAATTGTTAGTAATAATACACTTGAGCGTCTCGAAGCTTTGCTGGACGATTACTTTGAAAACGAAAAAACAGCGAGCCAGGGTATTCCGACAGTACAGTTTCTATCGCAACGGCTTAATGTTTCATCAAGCTATCTTAGCGACATGCTGCGATCCTTGACAGGTATGAATGCCCAGCAACACATTCACAATAAACTCGTAGAAAAGGCTAAAGAAAAGCTGTCTTTGACCTCATTAACTATAGCGGAAATCGCTTTTGACCTTGGTTTTGAGCATCCGCAGTCTTTCAGTCGTTTTTTCAAGATGAAGGCAAAAGTATCACCTGTCGAATTTAGACAAACGTTTAATTGACCATAATGCACATTTGATTATGATTCACAGGGTATATATGATTACCAAATACGGCTAAACGCCGTATTTTTTTTGTCTTCTTGTGTCCATTTTAAACCGGTGCATTTCCCGATCGCATTACCTGTGTTTTTGTTGTGAAAACGAGATTCATTTCGGTTAAGCATTCCCCCGGTTCGGTTATGATTCAGAATGATTACTTATGGAACTTTGTCATGTAATCAAAAAACAAATATTTCATGACAACTTCAATACTTAAATCTAAAGCAGTTATCTGGATCACTGCTTCGTGCCTAATATCTTTTAGCTTATTTGCTAAAGGAAAGGTTTATTCTGCATCCAACAATCAAAATAAAAATTTATAATAAAATGAAAAATTCAGAAACTCCCGTAATGTCTTACGGTCCAATTGTAATGACTGTAGCGAACCGCCACGTAGACCTTCAGATGAAAGTAACTGCACCCGTAACAGGAGGTAACTTCCCTGTTGTTATTCTTTCTCATGGTCATGGACGCTCAAACTTCCTTTCTTCAATGTACGGGTACGGACCAATGGCCGACTTCTTTTCAAAAAACGGATTTGTCGTTATTCAGCCAACCCATCAAAATTCAAAATTACTAGCACTTGACGCAAACCTTCCTGAAGCTCCGCTGTTTTGGAGTTCACGCCCAAAGGACATTACATTTATTATTGATAATCTTGAGCATATTTTATCTACAGTTCCAGGCCTGAGTACTCGTGTCAACAAGGATCAAATAACTGTAGTTGGACATTCTATGGGAGGGCATACTGTCAGCATGCTGGCCGGAATGCAGGTTACTGATCCGGTTACAGCTAAAAAAGTAAATGCCATTGAAAAGCGTTTGAAGGCTTTTGTGATGATAGGCGCACCCGGTGCTCCTGAGGGACTTGTCCAATCAGCCAAAGAACATTATCCTGTGCTAAATAATGCTGACTTTTCGACTATGACCCAGCCAGTGCTTGTAGTAAATGGTGATAAAGATGTAAATCTGAACTTTTCGGAAGTTGACAACTGGCGCGCTGACGGATATTATTTAAGCCCCGGACATAGTAGCCTGCTGACAGTATATGATGCAGAACATATTTTTGGCGGAATCTCAGGATACGATTCTAATGAAACGACCGATGAAAGCCCGGAAAGGGTTGAATTCGTAAACCAATGTATTCTTGCCTACCTACGTAGTGCCTTAAACCCAAAAGATACAAATTGGGCTGATGCTCAAAAGCAACTTAATGATATCCCAGGAGCTAAAGGTCGTATTGATAATAAATAAGGGAGAATTTGAATTACAGGAAATAATTTTGAAGTGTTTAAAAAAAGAGAAGCCATCTCTTGTTGAGTCGGCTTCTCTTTTTTCTATGTATAATCTAACAATTCCGTTTATTGCTTTTGGCTACTTAAATTATGGTTTTGGCTAAAGTATCTTTCCTGTATCTGCTAAAATTTGCATCATAATAATATTAAAATAAATAATTATGTCAGCGCAAAGTAAAATTGCAGTAGTAACAGGAGGAAGTCGTGGTCTTGGAAAGATATGGCTAAATTTTGATTCTATATACTCAAACTCAATTTACAGAAATGGAAAATGTACATCTTAGAGGTCCATTTTCCTCACTCAGAAGTTATTGCCTTTATTTAGGGGATTGTAACAAAAGTTTATTTAATTCTAAAATGATTATAAATTTTACTTAAAGTCTGTAGATAGGGACAATGCTTCCCAATCGGACATCTCTTGATTCAATTGCTGTATTTTATTTTTCGCCCTGTTAAAAGCATCACTTCCTAAAAATAAGTTTACCGGTGGATTTTTACTCGATATCAACTCTAAAAAAACGGCTGCAAGCAGATCAGGATTTCCAAGTTGTGTTCCATGCATGCTGTTCATTTTTTCATGATATTCCCTCAGATAGCCGTACTCTTCAATCTGATTTATATTGTAAGCAATGGAATCAGGTGCTGCAAAATTTGTCCTAAACCATCCAGGCAAAACATTTGTAACATGTAATCCAAGCGGTTTTAAATCATTTGCAAGTGCTTCAGATAATCCGCTTAATGCAAATTTTGCAGCGCAGTACATTGACCATCCCAATCCTGGAGCGAAGCCTGCTATTGATGAAATATTAATTATGTTACCTGAACGCTGTTCTCTGAGATAGGGTAAGGCTTTTTGAATGACCCTGACAGCAGCAAAAAAATTAACTTCGAAATTTTCGGTCATTTCCGCAGCGCTAAGTTCTTCAAGTGCGCCTCCTAAACCATAACCTGCATTATTTACGATTACATCGATCCTGCCAAACTTTTCAATTGTTTTATTAAACGATAACTCAATGGATTGCTCGCTTTTTAAATCTACCACTAATGCCAGAAACCTGTCTCCGTATGTTCCTAACTGGTTAAAAATATTCGATGCTCTTGAGGTGGCTGCTACTCTGTGGCCTTTAGAAAGCAGTTCTTTTGTTATAGACAGCCCCATTCCTTTAGAAGCTCCTGTAATATACCAAACTTTAGTTGTGCTCATAAATTTTATTTTGAGACAAAGTTAAAACTGATAATTATGGCAGTTTTGTTAAAATAGCACTATTTTTTGTCAAATTCAAACCTTTCTAAAAGATGAGGGACTGCTCTTAGTTTGTTTTTTAAAAAAGTGATAAAAATGCGCCTGATCCTCAAAACCGAGAGCATAACTAATTTCAGCGATGCTCCAGTTAGTATATTTTAGCAGTGCTTTTGCTTCGGTGGCAAGCCTTTCGAAAATATGGTCTGTTGTAGTGCGCCCTGTAGTTTTTTTAATTGCCCGATTAAGATAATTAACATGAACAGAAAGCTTTTCTGCTATAGTTTTGGGAGACCTTAACTCAAAGCGCTGCAATGTCGACTCTATAGGGAATTGCCGCTCAAGAAGTTCTGTAAAGGAAGCTGTAATTCGAGCGCCGGCATCAATATGTCTAAAAAGTTCTTCAGCCGGCTGTAGCTGCAAAGTTCGGTAAATCAATTCGGTGATGTAACTCTTAATTAATTCATATTTATAAAGGTAATCCTTTTCAAAAGTGCTAATTATCTTTTCAAAAATAGCACTGATTTCTTCATATTCATTCTCATTGAGTTTGAAGACAGGGTAAAATCCTATAGAAAATAATGGTATTTCATGTAGATTAATCCGGAAGCTATTCTGAAAAAAATCCTCTTTAAATACACAAAAACATCCCTTGGTGTCTGGCTCAACTTTATCATAAGTATAGGGTACCTTAGGATTGAAAAACAATAATGTATCACCCTTTACCTCAATAGCCCTGTCTCCGTAATGAAACGTATTATTACCTCTATATAGCATGATTTTAAAAAAATCCCTGCGAATATAGGATGTTGATGTTGCATTGGCAGCAATACGATCTTCAATTCTAAAAACGTTAAATTGTCCAATATGCTTATTGTGCTGCAGTGGTAAATCGTTGAATTTATACCGGTAAAACTCCTCAAGAGATTGTATTGATTTTGCCATAAATTAATATATTTTGCAAATTTCAAACTTTTTTTATTACCAGATGTAAATTTTACTGACTTATTAAAATGATTTTATAGTTTCAATACATCTCTTACAATTACCTCTTAAAATCATAGAACACTAGAAGGCAATTCAAAATCTTATTACAATAAATATTCTGTCCATTAAATCAGTTTAGTGTTTTTCTTTAAGTGGGTATTATTAATAGTAGTCTTTTTTTAAAGTTGTATTCTTTTTTATTTATCCAACAACTAAAGCTCATGCAATAAATTCAGAATTACAATAGAGGATTTTAAATAACAAAACACATTGTTTTTACCAACAATTTGACTAAATTTAAGTAACAAACTCCTGTTGTATTAATTGTTAGATAGTAAGAGCAGGATTTTTAGATTTACCTATTAAAAAAACATTTTATGAAAAATACCACTAAAATAATTTTCCCATACGATCAAAGCCTTATAAAAGAATTGCCTTTAATTGATAAAGGTAACGTTGAAAATATATTGACTACTGCTTACAATTTATTTATTGATCAGCAAAACTGGATTCCTGCTTTTAAAAGAATTGAAATATTAGAAAAAGCAGCTTTAATAATGAAGGACAGAAGTGAAGAACTAATTCATATTGCTATCAGTGAAGGCGGAAAACCTTATAAAGACTCAAAAGCAGAAATTCTGAGAGCTATAAAAGGCGTGAAATTATCAGCTGAATATATATCGCACATCAAAGGAGAACAAATTCCGATGGGGCTTACAGAAGCTTCTGTAAACATAATTGCTTTTACATCAAAAGAACCTATTGGAGTTGTGGCAGCTATCAGTGCATTTAATCATCCATTAAATTTAGCAGTACATCAAATTGCTACCGCTGTTGCGGCGGGTTGTCCGGTCATATTTAAACCAGCAAGCAGCACGCCATTATCAGGTCTTGCTTTGGCCGATATTTTAAAAGAAGCTGGTTTACCCGAAGGATGGCTGCAAGTAGTTTTATGTGATAATGAAACAGCAGAAATGTTAGTTACAGATCCGAGAGTTAATTTCCTGACTTTTATTGGTTCTGCAAAAGTGGGCTGGTCGCTAAAAAGCAAATTGTCTCCGGGAACACGTGCTGCATTAGAACATGGTGGCGCCGCTCCTGTAATTGTAGAAAGTGATGCTGATTTTAGTGAAATGATTCCCGATTTGGTAAAAGGGGGCTTTTATCATGCAGGTCAGGTTTGTGTTTCAGTTCAGAAGATTTATGTCAATCAGGAAATTGTCGACCAATTTTTGGACCAGTTTTCTGAGGCAGTGCAAAAATTAATTGTTGGAAATCCTTTTGATGAAAATACAGATGTAGGTTCGCTTATAACGCCCAAAGAAGTTAATCGTGTCGAGGATTGGGTTAATGAAGCAATTGAAGAAGGCGCTAAATTAATAACTGGCGGAGAACGTATTTCTGACACCACGTTTCAGCCAACAGTTTTGCTTAATCCATCAGAGGATTCTAAAGTATCAAAGCACGAGATTTTTGGTCCTGTTGTCTGTATATATCCTTTCTCAAGTAGGGAAGAGGCCATAAAAAAAGCAAATGCTTTAGAAGTTCATTTTCAGTCCGCTGTTTTTACAAAAAATATTGATGTTGCATTAGATGCGACAAAAAAACTAAACGCTACAGCTGTTATGGTAAACGACAATACCGCTTTTAGAGTGGATTGGATGCCGTTTGGCGGAAGAGACGCTTCTGGTCTTGGAATGGGCGGAATATCGTATACGATAAATGAAATGACAAGAGAAAAGCTAATGGTATTTAAAAGTAAATCTCTCTAATTATGAGGATATAAAGAGTAACTGAGTTGACCAGTAAATGCACAAATTTTTACATTGTATAAATTACTGAGTTTTGATGCGTATATTTGAAATAGTAAAAAAATAAGTCATTATGAAGAGTATAGGATTTTTATCATTTGGACATTGGTCAAATAATCCATCCTACGGATCTCGTACAGCGGGAGATACACTTCTCCAATCAATCGATTTAGCTGTAGCGGCAGAAGAATTAGGCATAGACGGAGCTTATTTTCGGGTACATCATTTTGCACAACAGCTAGCTTCACCTTTTCCATTGCTTTCGGCTATTGGCGCCAAAACCAATAAAATTGAAATAGGAACAGGCGTAATCGATATGAGGTATGAAAATCCGTTGTACATGCTGGAGGATGCCAGTGCTGCCGATTTAATATCAGGAGGACGTTTACAATTAGGAATAAGTAGAGGATCACCGGAGCAGGTTATAGACGGTTGGCGTTATTTTGGTTATGAACCTAATGAAAATGAAACAGATGCAGACATGGGACGCCAAAAAGCATTACAATTTTTAGAAGGATTAAAAGGGGAAGGATTTGCAGAACCAAATCCGTATCCAATGTTTCCAAATCCGCCAGGATTGTTGCGTATCGAACCACATTCAGAAGGATTGAGAGAAAGGATCTGGTGGGGCGCTGCATCTAATGCAACTGCTGTCTGGGCTGCCGAAAACGGCATGCACCTGCAAAGTTCTACACTTAAGTATGACGAGAATGGCAAACCTTTTCATATTCAGCAGGCAGACCAGATACGATTGTACAAGGAAGCCTGGAAAAAAGCCGGACATGAACGTGAACCAAGGGTTTCTGTAAGTCGTTCGATTTTTGCATTAATGAATGATCAGGATAACTATTATTTTGGTTCGCAAGGAAAAGGAGCTGATAGTTTTGGTTATATTGAACGGGATAAAAGAGCAGTATTTGGAAAAAGTTATGCTGCGGAACCGGATAAGTTAATAGCAGAGCTGGCTCAGGATGAAGCTATACAGGAAGCAGATACCATTCTTCTGACTATTCCCAACACTTTAGGAGTCGAGTATAATATACATATTTTATCATCAATTTTGGAGCACGTTGCACCAGGATTAGGTTGGAGATAAATTGTAGAAAACAAACGGAAGCCCTCGCATTTAATGGAGGGCTTTTATTTTAAAGAGACTAAAAATTCCTTTGAGAAAATTAAACCCTTAAATTTTAGGTATTAAAGACTTGATATGGGTATAAAAAATTGACAATTAGTTGTTTATTTAAGTGACTTCGACGGCATCTTGTAAATTGGCAGTTTAACTTTTAAATCATTTAAAAACTTTCTAACAGATGTGACAGAAACAAAAATTTTCTATCCAAATCCAAAAATTAATTATTGTTTCTGAGGAAGCAAATTATCCAAATCAGAAAGTTTGTAAAACTTAAGATCATTTAGTTTCATGTATTTACAGATAAATTCGAGTGTTTCTATTTTGGTCTGATAATTTTCAGTTATCTCTTTAACAGGTTTGTGGCCGCACAGTATTAAAATTTTATTATTTTCTTTAGCGTAATGTAATAATTCGAGAAGATAAGGAATACTAAAATGAATATGGCTGTTATCAATATCAAAAGCAAATACAATTTTCGAATTGTTGAAATAGCTGTCCTGTTTTTCAGGAATCTCTCCTCCAAATGCACGGCCTCTTATGATCTTAAATTTAGGTGATAGTGCCCTGTCAAGAGATTCCGATCTTTCTCCATATGGATAAGCAAATGAAGTAGTTTTAAAGGATTTCTTTTTCAGAGAGATGATCATAGGATTTATTTCCTGATCCATATACTGGGAAATTCCATATTCCTGTGTAAATTTAACAGCATTATAATGGTGATAACCGTGTCCGGCAATCTCGTGTCCGTATTTTTGCATTTCCAGCAGTTTTTTGATTTGTGGAGCTCCTATAGAATCTATTCGGCAGACATTAAAAGTGGCTTTCCATGAATATTTTTTTAAAGCCTGATCAGCTTCGTACCATTCATCAACATAAGCATCATCAAAAGATAAAATTACGCCCGCTTTATAAGGTTTTGGTTTTGGTTTTGAATTTTTAGTTTCACAGGATAATAAACTTAACAACATTAAAAGTAAGAGTGTTTTAGTAAAAAATAGCTTCATAGATTTTTGCTGTTATTAAATTAAAATTGTAAACGGAATTCATTCAAATATAAAAAAATAGTCTGAATATTATATTGTACCTGTATTGAAAAAATAAAGGGACAACTCTTCTACAAATAGATATTTATTGTACATTTATGTACGCCTAAATTTGATTTTCATAACTAAATTATCAATAAGATAAATATGAAAGTACCAACCATTTTCAATACGTTTTCAGATTATTTTAAACAAACAAAAGGTATTTCCTTTTTACGGGAAAATGATAAAATTATAAGGCAGTTTGTATTCACTCTTTTCTTTATTGGAGTTGGAATCTGGTTTATCAAACATGAAAATTCAGAGCTTAAAGAAGTAAAAAATGTAATTGCAGATGCAGGCATTTTTTGGGTTTTATTCGGTGTAACCTTATCCGGAATCTATATCCTCCTTCAGGCACTGATGTATTTTGCTTCTTTTAAAGCGATACAAAGTGAAATTTCATTCAGGCAATCCGTTGTTTTATTTCTTAAACGAAATTTTGTGAGTGTATTTTTACCGGCAGGCGGAATTTCATCTTTGGCATTTTTTACAAAATCCATTGAAAAAAAAGGAGTAAAGCAGACTCAAATTCATTTTGCCTCAATACTTTATGGTTTTGTCGGAATCCTTTCTGTAATTATTGTAGCAATCCCTGCTTTATTGTATTCTTTATTTCAGGGCACTTTAGGAGCAGGAGAATGGTATGCATTTGGAGCTGTTGCGGTATTGGGGATCCTGATTTTTTATAGTTATAAATCAATTTTAAAGAAAAGCAATGTATACCGCCTTATTGTAAAGTTTTTTCCGTCTGCTGAAGTATTTATGGATGATTTGCAGAACAATCGGATCAACAAACAAAAATTCTGGCTGGTTGTCTTTTTTTCTGTGCTCATTGAGTTTGTCGGAATTACGCATTTGTATATCGCTATGATTGCTTTAGGCTTTACACCATCATTATCTGCAGCCATAATGGGGTACATTATTTCGGTGATATTCCTGATTGTTTCTCCCTTTCTTCGCGGGCTTGGCGCTATCGAAATTTCAATGAGTTTTATACTGATACAATTTGGCTTTTCAAATGTTAATGCCATAGCTGTTACTTTTTTGTATCGTTTTTTTGAATTCTGGATTCCGTTGCTTGCCGGAGCATCACTATTTCTGTTTAATGTCAATAAGTTGTTGATGCGCATTGTGCCATCTTTTCTACTTTTTGTATTAGGATTAATCAATATAATATCGGTCTTAACTCCGGCTATTTCTGAACGTCTTCATACTCTGGAAAATATTGTTCCGGTTTCGGCTATTAAAGCTTCAAATTATTTTGTTATAACAGCCGGATTATTTATGCTTGTTAACGCGGCTTTTATGCTCAAAGGGCTAAGAAATGCCTGGTGGTTTGCTGTTTTTCTTACCGGTATTTCAGTTATCGGACACCTTACAAAAGCGATTGATTATGAAGAAGCGATTGTTGCGCTGATCGTTTTGATTAGTTTAATTGTTACCAGAAAAGAATATTATGTAAAAAGCAGTTCGCATTTGCAGAGTATAGGCTTAAAGACCGTTTTAATGAGTATTGCGGCTGTTTTGGTATACAGCATTCTGGGGTTTTATTTTCTGGATAAGAAACATTTCAATATTGATTTTAACTGGGTCGAGTCTGTCAAATACGGCCTTCAGAATTACTTCTTAATAGGGAGTTCAGATTTGGTGCCTTTGGATCGTTTTGCGAGACGTTTTTTACTGTCAATTAATAGTTGTGGATTTTTATCACTCGGATTTTTGATTTACACTTTAGTTCGTCCGTATACCATAAAAAAGGAAGCGTTAGAAAATGATTTTGCAAAAGCTATTGAAATTCTGAATAAGTATGGAAATTCTTCTTTAGATTATTTTAAAACCTATGATGATAAAGTTATTTTTATTGCCCGTTCTAATAAAGCCTTTTTAGCTTATCGTGTGACCGATAATTTTGCCGTAGTACTTGAAAATCCCGTTGCAGCATCAGAGACAGAAATTAAACAATGCATCCTCGAATTTGATGCTTATTGTTATGACAATGGATTAAGAAGCCTTTATTATCGTGTACCCGAAGAAAATTTGGATTTATATTATTCGCTCCGCAAAAAGAGTTTATTTATCGGTCAGGAAGGAGTAGTAGATTTATCGTCATTTACTTTGGAAGGCAGTGCTAAAAAATCCCTTCGTAATGCGATAAGTAAAGTAAAAGAGAAAGGTTTTAAAACTACAATTCATACGGCACCAGTAAAAGATGGATTATTGCAAAAAATAAAAGCAGTAAGTGATGAATGGCTCGATAGCACCGGAAGAACCGAAATTATTTTTTCGCAGGGGAGATTTGACTGGGAGGAACTTAAACAGCAGACTATTATTACGGTTGAAAATTCCGAAGAAAAAATTGTGGCTTTTTTAAATGTAATTCCAGATTATGCAAAAGGGGAAGGAACATATGATTTAATCCGTAAAACGAATGATGCTCCAAACGGAATCATAGATTTCATTCTTTTAGAACTTTTTACGTATTTAAAATCTCAGGGCTGTACATCCGTAAATCTAGGATTAGCGGCAATGAGCGGATTAGAAGAGGCGAATACTTTTCCTGAAAAATCAATGAAGTTTGCTTATGAACGAATAAAATTCTTTTCACATTATAAAGGATTACGCGATTTTAAGGAGAAATTTTCTCCGGTTTGGTACAATAAATACTTAGTTTATTCTCATGATTATGATTTACTCCAGGCTCCGATAGTTTTAAATAAAGTAGTAAAACCATAAGAGATACGGATTATGGAGGTAGCACGTTTATATTTGGTGAAAATTACAGCTATAATGTGTATTACTATTTGTATTTCGGATATTATTGTATTGTTTCTGGCAGGGCTTTATTATCCGGGATACAGCCAGTTGAAAATGACTATGAGTTCTTTAGGGGCTTCAGAAAGTCCAGTGTCAGAATTCATTTCGGTATGGTGGATATTTATTGGAGTTGCATTTATTTTCTTCGGAATCGTTTTTAGAAAAGCATTCGGAAGCAATCATAAAAATGTAAGACTGGCTTCCCTGCTGTTTATCCTTTACGGATTAGGAGAAGGAATAGGTTCCGGTATATTCAAAGCAGACAGAATAGCCGGAAAAATGACCGATTCGTTTGTAATGCATGATATAGCAGGAGGTATTGGTGTTATTGCAGCATTGATCTTACCTTTAGTAATGAAGGAGGTGATGACAAAGGAAAATAAATCCGGTTTCACTTTATTGTCACAGATTATTTTTACCGTAGGATTTATTACAATGCTGCTTTTTACAATTCAGTTTTCTTCTGATGAAAACAATTTTATTGTTTTTTATAAAGGATTGTGGCAGAGGATTTTCATGCTGAATCTTTATGTGTATTTTATTGTAATTTCAGCTATCATGTATCATAAGAAAATATAATTTTCAATTTTATAATACTAAATAATAAGTAAGATGAATAAAATTATAGCACTCATTCTGTTAATTGCTGTTTTTAGTACCAGTACTTTTGCTTCTGAATCAGATACTATAAAAGTTGGAGCATTTGGAAAAGTTACGATTTATAGACCCAAGGTAACGCCTAATGCAGTTGTTCTGTTTGTTTCAGGAGACGGAGGCTGGAACAGCGGTGTTGTTGAAATGGCTAAAAAAATAGTAAATCAGGGTGCTTTAGTTGTCGGAATCGATATTCAGCATTATTTTAAAGAGATTAAAAAAGAAAAATCAAAATGTTATTATCCTGCGGGTGATTTTGAAGAGCTGAGTATGATTTTGCAAAAAAAGGTACAAATGAAACAGTACTTAAAACCTATATTAGTTGGATATTCCTCAGGTGCAACTTTGGTTTATGGTATGCTGGCACAAGCTCCAGCCAATACATTTAGCGGTGCCCTTGCACTGGGATTTTGTCCGGATATAGAAACAGACAGAACATTATGTGACGGTTCCGGACTAACTTCTCATGTTTTAAAGGAAGCAAAAGCCTATTATCTGGATAAAACAGAAAAGTTAACAGCTCCCTTTATTGTGCTTCAGGGAACTACTGATCAGGTTTGTAATTATGCCGATACTAAGAAATATATGGATGGACTGAAGCAGGGTAAATTAATTTCGCTTTCTAAAGTTGGTCATGGTTTTTCGGTTACCAAAAATTGGTTACCGCAGTTTATTGGGGCTTATAAAGAGATTTTAAACCTGTCTTATACCAAACAAAAATCAGAACAGAATTTTTTAGAAAAAGAACAACATCTTACTCCTTTGCCTTTTGAAATGCCTTTAACTATAATTCCGGCAAAAGGTAAGAACGAAGATTTACCTATTGCTTTTGTGATTTCAGGCGATGGCGGATGGACAAGTTTTGATCAGTTAGTTGGTGAAGCTTTGGCAAAGAAAGGAATTGCTGTAGTAGGATTAGATGCCCAAAAATATTTTTGGAATGCTAAAACTCCGCTTGAAACTTCAAATTCCATATCGAAAGCTGTTGAGCATTATTTACAGCAATGGAATAAAAAAACATTTATTATTGCCGGGTATTCATTTGGAGCCTCCATAGTGCCATTTGTAGCAGCAAATTTCACAGAGCCTTTAAAAGAAAAGTTAAAAGGGGTCTACTCTTTATCGCCAGATATAAAAGCAGATTTTGAAATTCATATTGCCGATATGCTGAGTATGGGAAGTTCGAATGACAATTATAATGTGATTGCTGAAATGAAGAAAATAAAACTGTACAATCCGGTTTGTTATTTTGGAAATGAAGAAGATCCTGAAACCCGTAAACGATTTTCAGAATCTGAAATTAAAGTTATTGAGTTACCAGGTTCACATCATTACAACAACGACTATAATAAAATTGCTGAAAATATTTTAAAAGAAATTAGGTGATTGTTTAAAATATAAATAGGCTTTGAACTAGTATATTGATTAATTTTAATGAAAAATTCTCCAAAACTTTTTTAAACCAGATAATATTAATTTATATTGAAAGCTAAGATTTTTTTAACACAGTATGATATTGCTGAACTTGAGGCAAACATTTACAATTGATTTCAACTATTTGAAATCTATAATTTCAAATAATAAATCGTATCGGTCGCCTAATTTTTTCTTTAACCGCTGTTTGCTTTTTTTGATTGCATCAACTGTAACACCTAATAAACTCGATATTTCGTAATTATTATAATCTAATTTTTGGAGCATTATTATTTTGAGATTAGATTCTTTTAATTCCGGGAAATTCTCCATTACGTTATTGTAAAAACTGTTATGCTGTTTTATAAACTCTCTTTTAAAGGTATTCCAGTTTTCATCTGTCATTAAATGAGAGTTTAATATTTCTTTTAGTTTTATTTTATCTTCTTCTAAATGTGTCGAAGAGAAGCTTTTAATCTCTTTAATCTCATTCTGTAAAATGGATATTTGTTTGTTTTTATTGCTAATATGTTCATTATAAGTGTCTATTTCCGAGCTGGCAACATTGAGTTTTTGTTCAAAAAACAATCGGTCGTTTTCGAGTTTTATTCTTTTTGTTTCTAATTTTTTATTTAAAGAATGATATGCGACCAGGCTCAATAAAATGGTTAAGCTCAAAATGATAATAAAAAGACGTTCTGTTCTTTGTCCTTTTTCTAATTCTAATCGAATTTTCTTAGCATCATTTTCATATTTCTTTTTCTGAATAAGCCAATATGATTTCTGTAATACGGTTTTACCGTTTGTTTTTAGCAGAAATTCCTCAAGTACTTTAAGCTGTCTTCTTAGAAGCAATTCTTTTCCGGGGTTTTTACCGTTTAAAATATTCAGTTTTAATTCAATTATTTCTTTTAATGAACTCCTGTAGTATGATTTTGAACTTGCAATTTTTCCAGCTTTTTCCAGAATTTTTCCAGCTTCTGTTGCAATATTTAGTTTTAAAAGAATTTTGGCTAATAAGATAGAAGCATACATTTCATTCTTATCAATTTTAAACTTTTGCGAATAAAAAACATCCTTTTTTAAAAGATTTACAGCATCTTTTAGATTACCTTTTTTTTCATAAACAAGTGCTTTGTCGCCTAAGATTTTTGCGTATCGGATACTATCGTTCACTTTTAATGCTATGGCTTCCGATCTGCTAAAGTAAAGCATTGCATTTGCTAAATCATTATTCCTAAAATAACAATTTCCAATGGCATTTAAAACCCCAGCAGATTCTGATGATGGTTTTTTCATGTATTGCATCGATTTTTTATAATAACCAATGGCAGAATTATCTTCGACAGTAGACATTATCCAGCCAAAGAATTTGAAAGTTTCTTCAGGCTGAATTATTTTTGATGGATCAATCTGACTTGTTTCTTCCATTGTTTTAAGTACAATCGGAATCAGTTTATCAATTTGGCAATAGAAATATAAGTATTTTGAATAATTCAATTTTGTCCAAATAATAAGACTTGGATCTTTTAGCTTTTTAGATTCTTCAATTGATTTTAAGTAATAATATTCACTTCGTTTATTTATTTTGTCAAAGAAAACAGAATAACCGTTTGCAAGCAATGCGTGATATAAAACAGATGATGTTTTGCCCGAAGATTTTTCTAAATAAGCCAACCGTTTTTTGAGTTCAACAGTATCTTTTTTAGGCTTATTTTCTTTGATAATTATCGATTCAATAGTACTGATTAAATCTGTAGAAGAATATTGGGATAGCTCTCGCGCATGTGAATTTTGAGAGAGAAAAAGGGCGAATAACACAAAAAAGAGTCTGTTTTTTTTTATACAGAAAATCATTTTGAAATAGGGCTTGTTAGAAGTGGCTAAACTATAAAAATAAATGTCTTTTTAAATAAAAAAGTAGCGCAACAGCATTTTTTTTTTAAAACTATTGGTTTGAAAATCTTAATTATAAAATTTTTCTTATACTCTTTAAATTTCATTTCAGAATAAACAGAAAAAGATATTTGATATTAGGTAAATTCTTTGAAAGATATTTCCAATGCAATGAAGTTGAAAGCAATTCCTTTGTAATATGTTCCAATGAAACAAAAAAAAATCACTTTTACTGCAATTTCTAAAACCTTACAAAAAGTATTTTTTTTTAAGTATTTGTAATTTAATATTTTGTGCTTTTTAGGAACGTAATTTGTCCCCTTTTTGTCTCTGCCTATTATTTAAATAGTCATTTTTTTTGAAATAATTTTGGGCTTTATTTATGAGATGTGACACATCTTAATTTATGTCGAATTTTTAATTTTTAAATAATATCTATGAAAACAAAATTATTTTTAATGTTTTGCCTTTTTTTGGCAGCAATTTCTAATTACGCCCAAAGTTCAGCCACTCAGTCAGGAATAGCAGTACAGGGAATTGCCAGAGATGCAAACAATACAGCTTTAACAAATCAGACCATCGATCTTACTTTTACACTGTATTATCTGGATGCTTCAAGTATCGAACAGACTATTTATAAAGTTACAAGAAAAGTCACAACCGATGCGTTTGGAGTATTTTCGGATGTAATAGATCCAACGGCAGTTAACAACAACTTATTTGCTAACAATGCTGCTTATCTTAGAATTGAAAAAGGTTCAGAGTTGATTTCTGATGAAAAACTGCGTCATGTGCCATATGCAATAGCTGCCAATAACGGTGTTCCAACCGGTTCTATTATGCCTTTCATCGGGACTGTTGCTCCAGAAGGATGGGTACTTTGCAACGGAGCAGCCCTTCCCACTACTGCTAAAGCTTTGATTGCTATGGTTGGGAATAATGCACCAAACCTGCAAGGTATGTTTTTAAGAGGTACAGGAATAAATCCAGTAAATAATGAGGCTGGACCGGCTTTAAAAGCAACACAGAATGAAGAGTTGAAGAGTCACTTACATGGAAAAGGTACATTAACTACCGGAACAGCTGGTAACCACAACCATGCTAATGGAAGCAGTAATATGCTTATGAATTATACCGGAAGCAACACATCTGACGGATTAGATAATACGGGTAATGAAGTTGATTTAATGAGCATGAAAGCTATGCTTGATGCAGGTAATCATACTCATACAATTTCTGGAGAAACGGCTGCTTCAGGCGGAAACGAGACTCGTCCTGTTAACTATGGTGTAAATTATATCATCAAATTATAAAGCTGCAATTATGAAGAAAATAATTGCAATTCTCGGAATATTTGTTCTGGGATCGGGACTCTATGCTCAAAATAACACTGGAGGAGCGAGAATAATACCCGTTTCGCAGGCAATTCAAAAAAATGGTTTCAGCATACAGGTTGGACTTCCATTTTTAGGTCAAAACAAAACAGGTCCAAGACTTACAAATCCTGCTGATATTCGTTTTCCATGGAATACACTTTACTTATATAAAACTTTTGCAGAAGAGTCTTTTGGAGTTTCAAAGGGTTTTTATGGCGATAAGGTTTTAATTACATGGGATTTAAGAGCCAATGAAAACCTTGTAAAAAGTATCAAAATCTACAGGAGGGTTTATTCAGAGGCGGGCAATCTTCCGTATAATTTAGTAGTCACTCTTTCTTCTACAGAAACTACTTACGAAGATAAATATGTAGAAGGAGGTGTTTTGTACGAATATAAAGTAGAGGCGCAGGGAATTAGTTCAACGCCGGAACTATATAGTACTTATATAACCGGTGTAGGATATCGAAATCCGACAGCTGTGGTAACAGGTAGTATAAGTTATAAGGGCGGAAATCCTGTAAAAGATGTTGTGGTTACAGCAACTCCTAGCGGCAGTGATGTTGCTAAGGGAAGTGCTTTAAATATTCCGGCTTCAGGTTTTGTAGATATTAAAGATTTAAGTTCAACAATTTCGAATTCAGCAACTTTTCAGGCATGGGTAAAACCAAATGGAGCTCACACAAGTGATTCAGAAGCTGCTATTCGATTGTTTAATATCTCTAGTTCTAAAAGTTCGGATAATATTGATGTAACCGTAAAACTAAATTCGGTTGCTAACTCCATTGATGTTAACATTGGAAGTAATAAATATACTTTAACGAATTATTTTCCTTCGGGTAATTTAAACTCAAGAGGAAATGATTTGCTTGTCCCAGTTTCAGATTTTAATAAATCTTTTGTGCATTTTACAGTCGTAATCAATGATAATCAGACTCCTTTATTATATGTGAACGGAAGGCAGATTACGCAAGCTTACAAAACAGAAGCAGACAGTAAATTAAAAGGTGTTGATGCCTCTTATACTGCTCCATATTTTAATGTAACAATCCCTACCGGAACAATAAACCTTTCTGGCGTAACCTGGGATAATGCTAAAGTTGGAGGAGGAAGATCAAGCTACGTTGATGAAATTAGGATTTGGAAAGCGGCTTTAGAATCTTCTGTAATTAGAACAGATTATTCAAGATTTATAAGCGGAAACGATTCCAGAATGGTTACCTACTTAAGGGCTAATGAAAAAGCAGGAAGTTATGCTTATGATTTGTCCCGAAGTGGTTTTAATTATAACGAAAATCACGGTAAACTTTGGGATGGTAATACTCCGGTAAATAATAAAGTTTTATGGGCTGTAGAGGCGGATAATTATCCAACAACTTCTCAATTAGGTATTTTAGGGGTTACAGACAGTAAAGGAAATTACCAAATCAGTGCCATTCAATATTCGGGTACGGGAGAATCTTACAACATTACCCCAATGTATGGTCAGCATAAATTCGAACCAAATCAACAGTTGGTTTATTTAGGATTAGGTTCTGAAGTAGTAAATAAAATTGATTTTGTTGATCAGTCATCATTTAGCTTTAAAGGTGTAGTTGCTTATGATACTCGTGGAGTTTTTCCTTCTTATGTGAAAGTAGACGGGAAAAAAACTGAAAATAAAAATGATGCATGGATTGATGGAGGAGCCAATATTCTTGATGAAGGATACAACTATTATGAAATCAATGGTGAAAAGTTTCCTAAAGCAAAATATTGGAAAAATGATGGAGAAACACCAACAGATAAGTCAGACGATTATTTAGAGCGTTATGCTTCAATCTATACAGCTGGAGCAAATATATATATCGACGGAAATATTGTGCTGGATGCCAATAACATTCCGGTAGTTACAGATGATAATGGTTATTTTGATGTAAGTGTACCTATTGGAAAACATTATATTACAATTAAAAAAGACGGACATGAATTTGCTTATAGCGGACGATTCCCGGGTGCTATTAGTGAATTTAAAGAGTTTTTCGAAGACTCGAACGAGCCGGTTTATTTTGTAGACAACACCAAAGTTACCATAGTAGGTAAAGTAGTTGGAGGTGCTGTAGAGGCTGAAAAAGCTATTGGTTTTGGTGGCACTGGTCTGGTAACAAAAACGATTACCGATTCAGGAATAACAAAAAATCTTGAAGTCAGTGCAAAAAACAATATTGGTAAAGCTGATTTTACATTAGGTTATGCACCAGTTGGGGCCACGGTTACCAATTACACCAAGTTTAATTTTACAAGTAATACAGCTTCAGGGGAATACAGGGTTGCGGTATTGCCTTTAAAATATAATTTGGAAGCAAATGATTTGGTTATTAAAAGCAACTCAGGTGTTTCGTTATTAAAAGCAGGAACAACAGAAACATTTGATTTTACTGAAATACCAACGGTAAAAACGCCTGAATTTAAGTATAAAGAAAATAATGTAGATAAAACCTTAACAGGAATACCGTATCATTACGAGAAAAGTTTTACATACAGGTCAACTCCTGTATTGCAGGTAATCGAACAGACTTCTGATAAAACGATTGATGTTGCCGGAACGCAAGTATCTACACAAAACTTTGCAAAACCAATTTATTCCCAATTTACGAGGTATAAAATTGTAATGAATCGTTTTGAACGTTATACCAATAATGATTCAGGTACAGCTGTAGAAGTAAAAGTTCCAGTAACAGATGGTGAATTGGTAAAAACAAACAATCTTGCTTTACCAAATTCAGAGACCATCACAACAGACGGTAGTACTTTAACATATACATTTAAAGGAGGAGTTCCTTCAATTACGCCGCCGTTTGAGATAAAAAGTACTTTAAAATACCGATTAAACGAAGTTGATTATCCAGTTGAAAACTTTAACGATACCGGAATTATCTTAGGAGGTGCATCAGACGGAAGCCAGACATTTGTTACTGAAGCTCCAGATGTTCCTGCCATAATTTTAAGAGACCCGCCGGGATCTAACAGTTTTGCGACTATAGAAAAAGGAGAAAGTATTTCTTTTACCTCTGAAGCCTCTCTGGCGCATCAGGAAGGATTTACACAAAACGTTACTGTTCATGCAGGATTGCATTTTGAGGTTAGCGGCGGGATAGTTCCTACACCAGTAGTAGAGGCAACAGCAACAAATAATGTAGATGTTGGAGTTGGACTTAACAATACTTCTAATAATGGTAAAAGCGTTACAAGTACTTTTACTTTCAGCAAGGCAATATCAACTAGTGATGCAACAGATTATGTAGGTTCAGATGGTGATTTATACATTGGAAACTCTAAAAATATGTTTTATGGTACTTTTGATAACATTGAAGCATCTAAAAAAATACCTGTAAAAACGGTAAACGGAGTTACTGTAGAATTGGGAGCTAATGAATATATAAACTTAGGAACTAGTATTGATCCTGTTTATGTAAGCAAGCAAAAAGCATTGATTTTAAATGATCAAACCAGTCCTACATTTTTCGTATACTCGCAAAAACATATTCTGAATACATTAATTCCAGAATATGAACAATTTATTACTACAAATCTAAATGGACAAAATCCTAATTCAGAAGAAAATAAAAGAAAAAGGGACCAGTATACTGAAAAAATAAGATTGTGGAGAAAGATAATATTAGAAAACGAAAGGACTAAATATACAGCAAAAAACTCTCCTGAGGCATTTAAAGCAGGTTTAGCAGGAGTTATAACCAAGTTTAAAAATGAGATAAACAATGTTTATGATAATGTCAGCGATCCTGTTGCTAAACAAAAACTGACGAATCAGCTTAATCAATCCAATACAATTAAAAATTTATTGGAATCTAATTTCCTGAAAAATATTTCATTTGATGCAGGTTTAGGTTCTTATACACAAAGTGTAGAAACAAGTATTGTAGCAGCAGAACCTACATCTTATAATCTTGTTATTGACGAATCTGTAGCTTTAGAGCTTGGATTTCTTTTCAATAAAGTAGGAGTTGTGAGTAAGACAAACTCTTTCTTTCAACAGGATATAAATTCTTCATTATCAGAAGAAAAAACGACTACTACAAATATAAGTTACACCATTAAAGATAATGATAAAGCCAACTTTTTAAGTGTAAACGTAATAGATTCGTTTGATGGTAATGGACCAGTTTTTATTAGTCAGGGAGGAAGAACTTCATGTCCGTATGAAGGTGAAGAATTAACTCATTTTTATAATAAAACGGACTACAGCGAGACGGCCACTGTAATTAATGAGCTGGTTGGTGATAAACGTGAAAAGTTAAACTTTGCTACACAAAAAGTAGAAGTACCTGTACTTATGGTAACCAACAACGATGTTAGTAACGTTGTAGAAACTAAAAAAGCTGAATTTGAATTAAAACTTCAAAATAACAGTGCATCCGGTTCTGATGCTGATTTCTTATTAGTTGTGGATAATACTACTAATCCAAATAATGCTATAATTAATATTGAGCCAAACGGTACAATTGTAAATGTACCTTATGGAAAAGAAGTTATTTATAAACTGACTTTAGGTAAATCTATTTCAGATATTTATGATTATAAGGACATAAAAATCAGACTGCAGTCATTATGTGACGGTGCAGATGTAAGTTCAGAAGTGCTTGTTTCGGCAAGTTTCGTTCCATCATGCTCAAGTGTAACGGTAAGCGCGCCGCTGAACAACTGGGTACACAATAGAGAAAAAGCATTTAATACAGATGGATCAACTAAGCCGTTAGCTATAAATTTAACAGGTTATAACACCAAATTTAAAAGTTTCAAGAAAATTGATCTGGAGTACAAATTAGCAACAAGTCCAAACTGGATTCGTCTTCACACGTATTATGGAACTCCTGAATTTTATAATGAAGCGGTAAATAATAAAGAAACTGAGATTTCATCGATTGGCGCGGCTACGACCTTAAGTTATAATTTTGATATTGCTGGCTTAAAATTAGCAGATGGTAAATATCAAATCAGGGCCAGAAGTACGTGTACCAATGATACAGAATTTATATCTGAAATCATTACAGGACTTGTAGATTTAAGTGCGCCTCAATTATTCGGTACACCTTTGCCTACAAACGGCATCTTAAGTGCTGGTGATGATTTGAAAGTAAATTTTAATGAAAATATCTTCTATAATCCTGCAGTAAGTACAATCGAAATAAAAGGAGAGACAAATCAATTAAAAATTGATCACAATGTAAGTTTACGTTTCGAAGGCAGTAACAATACGGCAGTAATCAATAGTCCTAAAATTAGTTCAGGGAATTTAAGTCTTGAATTTTGGTTGAATAATGAAACCAAAACTTCAAACGCTTCTATCGTTTCTCAGGATGGCGGTTTAAATATCGGCTTAAGCAACGGAAATATTTCCTTCACATTAGGGGATGTTACTGTTCAAGGTGGATTGAAAAACGACAATCTATTCCATCATTATGCTTTTACATACAACAGCGGCAATGGTGATTATAGAATTTTTGAAGATGATACTGAAATTGCTTCGAAAAGCGGTAAAGCTAACATGCAATTTGCCAATAATAATACTTTGTTAGTAGGAGGGAATACCTTTACAGGAAACCTACATGATCTTCGTTTATGGAATAAAGCATTAAGCAGAGAAGATTCTTATTCAAAAATGTATTCTAAATTAATAGGTAACGAAGCTAATCTGGTTGGGTTTTGGCCAATGAATGAAGGAAGGGATGCTTTAGCTAAAGATTTAGCAAGATTTAAGCATGCAACTGTAAACACTTCATGGGATATCAAGCCAAAAGGAAATTCGTATGACTTTGCTAACGGACAATATTTAGCAATGGACAATGTGAACTTTGTTCAGATCACTAAAGAAATGGACGCCACTATGGAGTTTTGGATTAAAACCGGAACTTCTCAGGAAGCTACTATTTTCTCAAATGGAAAAGGCGATGGTTCAGATGTAGTTCAAAGCAATGGTTTATCTAACAAATGGTCTGTTGACATGAATAATTCTGGTAATCTTTTACTGAAAAGTGAAGGTAAGACCTACGTTTTAACAACAGGAACCGTAGCTGATAATGCATGGCATCATGTCACTTTATTGTTCAACAGAAAAGGATCGTTAAGAACGTATGTAGATACACAATTAGTGTCTTCAAACCAGATGACAGCTATTGGAGGTTTCTCCGGAAATAAAATTTGGCTTGGAGCAAGGGGAGCAAAAGATCTTTCAGGAAAAGAAACTGTTGATCGTGTCTTTACGGGTAAGATAGACGAATTCCGTTTGTGGAATACACTTCGTAATGTCGAGCAAACAAACAGAGACAGTTATAATGAAGTTGATGTAGAGAGCATTGGCTTATTATTATACTCCCGAATGAATGTTCCTGATCCGGTTACAGCAAACGGACCAAGGTATTATCATGCAGACGCCAATCAAACGGTTGTCGTAAACAACGCAGTTTTAAGTGGCGGAGCTGTAAATTATTCTAATGATACTCCGGCAATAAAACCAGAAAGACAGTTGGTTAAATTTGTAACCACAAATGTTATTAAAGATGGTGAAATGATTATTGCACCAGTTATTACGGATTGGGCATCATTAGAAGGACAGATCTTAGACATTACGGTTCACAGAATGTTTGACAGTGCCAATAATATGCAGGAATCCCCGGTTACCTGGACAGCATATGTAAATCGTAATGAAGTAAGCTGGTTTGCCGAAGGATATAACGAAATTGTTGACCTTACAAAAAACAGCAGCGAAACTAAAACTTTCGAAATTACACTAGTTAACAAAGGAGGAAAACAACAGCCTTATACCATTAACAATGTTCCAAGCTGGTTAAGTTTAAGTAAAACATCGGGAAGTATTGATCCTAATACTAAAACAATAATCAAAGCAGTTGTTGATGAAAATGTAGCGGTTGGAGAATATCTGGAGAATTTATATTTACAGACTGATTTTGGCTACGACCAAAAATTGCAGACAAAATTAAGAGTATTGGCTCCGGAACCAAACTGGAATGTTGACCCAACGCGTTTTGATTACAGTATGAATATCATCGGAAAAGTAAAAGTTGACGGCGTATTATCTGCCGATTCTTATGATAAAATTGCTGCTTTCTATAATGAAGAGGTAAGAGGAACTGCAAAACTGGTTTACAATGAAGCTTACAAAGAGTATTTTGCATTCCTGACGATTTACAGCAATACCAATTCTGGTGAAAACCTGAAGTTTAAAATCTGGGATGCTTCTCAGGGGAAAATTTTAGAAGCTTCTATCGAGTCTAACTCATCTGTTACTTTCATGAACAATGAAGTGTTAGGAACGATGAGTAAACCGTATATTTTTGTAAACTCGGGTGTTATAGAACAAGAAATAAAACTGAACAAAGGATGGACTTGGGTTTCTTTAAACACAAATGATCCAAATTTTTCAGACTTGAATGCTTTGACAAAAAATCTAACGTTAGAAACTTCTAACCGTATTTTAAGTCATTCTCCTGCATTGCTGGATACTTATTTTAAAGACAATTCAAACCCTGCAAACAGCGGATGGTCCGGTACAATAAGTGCAAACGGAGGACTTTCGTCTTCTAAAATGTATAAAGTAAATGTAACGCAAGAACAGACTTTAAAAATTAAAGGTAAAAATGTAGATGTTTCAACCTGGAGTTTCCCAATTAAAGAAAACTGGAACTGGCTCTCTTATCCGATAGCATCAAACCAAACCACTAACGAGGCATTGGCATATTTTGATGCTGCTGACGGAGATGTTATTAAATCTCAGAATTTGTTTGCAATCTATGATCCTATTATTGGATGGAACGGAACTTTGAAATACTTAGAAGCCGGAAAAGGGTACATGATTAAATCAAGTAAAGACCAGACTTTTAAATATCCTGATAATTTAGAGAAAAGCAGAACCGGAAAAACGGTTAAAGCTGATGAACAGCAATCTATTGAATCAGAGTTTACGAAGTATTCACAAAACATGAATGCCGTTGTATTACTTCCAAAAGGATTTGATGAATTGTTTGTTTATGATTCGAAAGGTGTTTTAAAAGGATCTGCAAGAAACCAGATTATAAACGGAAAAGAGTTGAGTTTCATTACCGTTTTTGGTGAAGATGCAGAAGAACTTTCATTTACACTTGGAGACGGATTCTCGAAAAAAGGAACTTCAAAATCATTTACATTTAAAGGAAATGAAGTATTGGGAACAATTACAAATCCGGTTATTTTAGAAGAAGTTTCAAAAACCGGGAACAGTATTTATCCTAACCCATTTGCAACAGTTCTGAACATCGAACTTAATGCAGCTAAAAAGCAGGAAGTAAGCGTTCAGCTTTATTCACTAAGCGGTCAATTGGTTTTCAGCCAAAAGGCGTTTATTGAAAGCGGTAACAATGTAATTTCAATTTCCCCAAATATAGCCGAAGGAGTCTATATCACAGAAGTTGTAGTTGATGGAAAGCTGGTAAGAAGTAAAGTTGTGAAAAATAAATAAACAATAATTGAGCTCCTAAAACATCTCTTGAGACTGTTTTAGGAGTTTCTAATCAATTAAAAATGAGAAATTATATCCATATAACACTATTGCTTTTTATAATAAGCAGTACTGTATTTGGCCAATCGCCGGACTGGTCAGTCAATGAAAATAAATTTCAGTACACCATGTCGTTTGAAGGTTTCATAAACGCTGATGGAAAAGACTTAACAAACAGCAACGATAAAGTGGCTGCTTTCGTTAATGGAGAATGCCGCGGAATCGCCAGCCCGATTTATGTGCCAAGTGAAAAAAAATACATGGTATATTTAACCGTTTTTTCGAATACCGATAATGAAGTTGTTAGTTTCAGGATCTATGATTCAGCAAACAATGTTGTTAAAAATGTAGAAAAAACAAAAGTATTTGAAAACAACAAGCATTACGGAGATTTGTTTCAGGCGTATAGTTTTGCAAGTCCTGCATTGCAAAATACAACTGAAATTACAAATTTTAGCATTAAAGATTTAAAGACCACTAAAATTATTAATGGTTCGCTAATAACACTTTATGCTGCTAAAGGAACTAATGTTACAGCATTGAATGCCTTATTTGAATTAAGTGCAGGAGCCAGATTATTTATCGGGACAAACAATAAAATTTCAGGATCAAATAGTATCGATTTTACTAATCCGGTAAAGTTTCAGGTACTTTCAGAAGATCAGTCAGTTTTAAAAGAATGGACTGTTACGGTCAAATTAGGGAGTGCCGTATTTTATAAAAAAGATGCGGTATGTTACGTCGGCGGAATTATAAAAGTCTTATACGATGAGAATGAAGCCATAGCTGATTTGACAAAAGGCAATGTTAAAATTGCGACTCAGAATGTTCAAAATGGACAGGCAGTTTTTAATAACCTGGAAGCTGGAAAATATACTGTTAGTATAGGCGGTACAACAAAAGAAATAGTAATAAATCAAAAATATTAATAATGAAAATTAAGCAATACTATATTTTAGCATTCGTCATGTTTTTGTTTTTGGCTTGTTCAGATTATGAAGAAAGGAATATTTATGCTACAAGCATTTCTTTTGTTCACGCTGACGGTTCAAAATTATCAGAAAATGAATGTATCAGTCCGAATGTAAAATACGGAATAAAAATTGAAACTAATTTTAGTGATATAAACAGGCCTTTTAGAGTAGATTATTCTGTAAACGGAGTGGTATATGCAATGACTTTTACAGAAAATACTTCTCTGGTCAATCCGATTACTCTTATCAATGGTAATAATGCTGCACAAATAGTAGGAACTGACCATAAAGCAGTTCTTAAATATGTTGAACAGGGAGATTTTGAACTGGTTGAATAAAATGATAAAGTTTTTATTAACTATAGAAAGTGAAAGGGGCATGATCGGTTCCTAAATTTTCGAAAACCTGCTTTACGTTCTCAGGAAAGTTAAGGCTACTATCACGTATTTTGTTGCTTTCCGCAACAGTCCCCAACAAAGAGGTTATCCAAAAAGTAAAAATTCTGAACTTTTGGATAGCCTCTTTTTACATAATAAATGAAATTTTTAAGAAAGGTTTTAAATTTAAAAATTACCATTCTTATTGGACGATTTATCTTGTAAAGCTGTAATAAGGATTTTTTAAATTGATATTTTTTTCAGATGACAACGAGATTGAATTAAACATGGTTTTTATTTAACACGAATTGGTTTTCTCTATAAAATTAATTCACTAAATTTAAGTAAGGCAGCCACAATGTTAATTTTTAACATGCCTGCCTCATTTAAATATACCTTTTAAATCAATTTTTATAATACAAAAATTATCAATTCTAAAACATAATCCATGAGTAAAATAGTTGCAGAACAATTAGTCGAAATGTTGGTAGAAGCCGGAGTAAAACGTGTATATGCAGTAACTGGTGACAGTTTAAATTATTTTAATGATGCCATACGAAGGGACGGCAGGATAAAATGGATTCATGTCCGCCATGAAGAAGTTGGAGCTTATGCCGCTGCGGCTGAAGCAGAACTTGATGGTTTTGCGGTCTGTGCAGGAAGCTGCGGTCCTGGCCATGTGCATTTAATCAATGGTTTGTATGATGCCCACCGCTCTCATATTCCGTTACTTGCTATTGCTTCGACCATCAACACCAGCGAAATGGGAATGGATTATTTTCAGGAAACCAATACAATCAAGCTTTTTGATGATTGCAGTTGTTATAACCAAATGATCATGACCGCCGAACAGGCTCCCCGA
Source organism: Flavobacterium flavigenum (assembly GCF_027111255.2). Lineage (NCBI taxonomy): Bacteria > Pseudomonadati > Bacteroidota > Flavobacteriia > Flavobacteriales > Flavobacteriaceae > Flavobacterium > Flavobacterium flavigenum. Next base: position 211,029 of record NZ_CP114285.2, read on the forward strand.
ATTATACAAACTGCTATACAACATGCATTAGGTAAAAAAGGCGTTGCTGTTATTGGTTTGCCTGGTGATGTTTCAGAGTTGGAAGCAGTACAAAGCAATGTATCTACCCAGTATTTTTATTGCAATCCTGTTATCAGGCCTTCAGATTCTGAATTACAATTATTAGCACAAACAATTAATGAAAGCTCCAAACTAACTTTATTTTGCGGGATTGGAGCCGAAAAAGCACATGATCAGATTGTCGAATTATCAAAACACATTAAAGCTCCTGTCGGATATTCATTCCGCGGAAAAATGAGCATCCAGCCTGATAATCCAAATGAAATTGGAATGACAGGTCTGTTAGGGCAGCCTTCAGCCTATCACAGCATGCACGAATCCGATCTTGTATTGTTGTTGGGAACTGATTTTCCTTACGATAAATTTATGCCTGTTGACAATAAAATTATACAGATAGATACAAGTTCTGAACGTTTGGGAAGACGTGCCAATCTCTATATGGGCTTGTGTGGTGATGTTTCAGATACTATTGAAGCCCTGTTGCCGTTGGTCGAAACAAAAACAGACGATAGTTTTTTACAAGCTCAGCTAAAACTGTACAGCACAGTAAAAGAAAATATGAATACTTACATTGCTGATAATGGGGGAGAAGATAATATTCAGCCCGAATATGTAGCACATATTATTGATAAATTGGCAGATCAAAATGCTATTTTTACAGTAGATACAGGAATGACATGTGTTTGGGGAGCACGTTTTATTAAAGGTACGGGAGAGCGCAAAATGCTCGGTTCTTTTAACCATGGCTCTATGGCAAATGCAATGCCTATGGCTATTGGAGCTGCCTTGTCGCAACCTGAAAAACAAGTTATTGCAATGTGCGGAGACGGAGGTTTATCTATGCTCATGGGAGATTTAGCAACGGTTAATCAATATAAAATACCCATCAAAATCATTGTGTTTAATAATCGGGCTTTAGGTATGGTAAAGCTTGAAATGGAAGTTATTGGATTGCCTGATAACGAAACGGATATGATAAATCCGGATTTTGGAATGATTGCTCAGGCAATGGGATTTCAAGGAGTAAACGTTCATAGACCGGAAGAGGTTGAAGGTGCTATCAAAGATGCATTTCTTCATGATGGCCCAGTTTTACTAAATATTTTTACTAATCCAAATTCACTTGCTATGCCGCCAAAAGTCGAATGGAAACAAGTGCTGGGAATGGCAAAATCAATGACAAGATTAATGCTTGGAGGCAAAATGGAGGAAGTCGTGGATACTATTAAATCAAATTATAAACATTTGAAAGAAGGTTTGTAATTTGATTTAAATTTAACCAATGAGGCCTATTACTGCTAGATGAGTTGTGTGGTGGAATCCAAATAGGAGTTAACTATCTGGGGGATTATATAATTTCCTGCTGTGACTTTACCTTGGAGAAACAAGAAAGTTTCTGATAGTGATGCCTTTACTGACAACAAAACTTTTTTGTTTGTTTTCCAATGATTAAACACTTTTAATTGTTGATTTATCCTCAACTATTAGGATTCTTGCAACAAAGGTGTTTTGGAAATTAGATTCATTATTTTTTCAGCAGTTATAGGTTTTCTGATATAAATTGTTTCAGAAGAATTTTGCTTTCAAATATAAATAGGTTTTAGAAATTAGTTTAATGAAACTTTTAAGATGTTCTTATGGATATAGATCCACAGTGTAACTATATAGAAAACACTGTGGACTAAAACTCTTTTAAGCAGATCTGCAAAAAAATAATCTAAGATGCTATCTAATTTCAGAATGCCTGATTTCTCCCCCTGTTGTACCTGTTTGCTGACCAAAGTATAAAACTGCCAGACAGTACACCAGTATAGTTAAAGCAATATAATTGGCATACGATTTCTTTTTCCAATTACTCCATAAAGCAGCTGCAGAACCTATGCCTAACAAATAAGATAATAAAGCAAATACCTCTGCTTTTTCTTCATGTTCATGGATTAAATTTTTCGAAATTCCCTCCATGTGTTCTATTGCTTCCTCGGCGCCGTCCCCTGTTGCTATTGCTGCAAAAGCAGCCAGTGCCCCTAATATAAAAATACAATAAGCCGTTCTTTTTACAATTTCAGATTTTACTATAAATCCGCCAATAAGAACCAGCAGACCTACAATAGGTATAATAATAGGTAAGTGGTTTAATACCAGATGATAATGTGCTCCGTTCATAATGTTTTGTTTTAAATGGTTAATTTTTTATTCTTCTTTATTCTTCATTTTCATCAGCAGCGTATATGCTCCATTGACTACTATTTTTTTGTCTTTAAATTGCTCCGGATTTAAAATTTCTAAATAGCCGTTTTCTTTTGACCCAACCTTAACTTCTTTCATTTCATATTGTTGTTTTGCAATTTCTATAAAGATGTAGTCTTTACTTTCAAAATTCACAATACTTAATTCAGGCAATGCATTGGCTAAACCCGATGTTGTTTCTATTTCTGCATTCATGTACATACCCGGTAAAAGGTATTTGTCATACTTTTCAAAATGGCAGTGTACCTCTGTATTACCGTTAGAGTTGATGTCTTTGTTGATTAAGATAATGTTACATTCGTACTTTTTATGGGGTGCTGCATTACTGTAAGCAATTACTTTTTGGCCCACAGCAAGCTGTGCAATATTGGTATCATAGACATTGAGGTTCAAATGAATGTCGCTTGGATCTATAAGTTCAAACATTACTTCGCCTGGTGCAATATATTTGCCTATATTGATATTCACTTTGCTGACAAAACCATTTATAGTGCTTATAATGCTTATGCTCTTGGAAATTTTACCGGCTGATAGAGTATTCGGATTTATATTGATCAACCTGAGTTTTTCCGCCAATGCATTTACTGTTATGCGAAGGCTGCTTGCTTCGGATTCTGCTGCTTGTGTTATTTTATCGCTGCTGGCTTTAGTCTGATTGAGGTCTTTCTGGCGGGCAAATTCTAATTCTGCAAAATGCAGTTTGGATTTTGCCATGAGATAATCCTGCTGTAGCTGAACATATTGCTGATCCTGTAACATAGCTATTATTTCGCCTTTTTTCACAGGCATTCCCGGTAAAAGTTTACTGTTTATTAAATATCCTCCAAGAGGGGCGTTTACAGATACTAAATTTTGTGGTGGCACATCTATTTTTCCATTCAGTTTTATAACCGTAGCAATATTTTTCTGTGTTAATTGGGCAGTTTTAATAGTTGCATTTTTGAATTGCGCATCAGTTAGTATTACACTATTTTCGTTCACAGGTTTTTCTGATGCAATCTGTTCTTCGGTCGTGTTTTTGCATGCATTTAGTATAAAAAGCATACTTATGAACAAGGATATATTTTTCATTTAATTATTAATTTGACGTGATAAAATTTAGTTCGATACTACTCTCGTTTAGCGCTCTTACTGCTTCTAAATAATTGCTTTGTATGTTAAGGGACTGATTGATTACCATTACAAAATCCAGGAAATTAATTTCTCCGTTACTAAATTGTTTGTTCGCTGTTTCTTTAATCAGCGTGGCGTTTTTTATTCCTGTATCTTCAAAATACTGTGTTATTTCGGTATTGCTTTTATAACTGGCCATTAATTGTTTATATCGATTCTGTAAAAGCTGCAATTGCATTTGATATTCATTTTCTGCAATGCTTTCTCCAATCTTAGAAGCTTGTATTTTGGCACTCTGGCTTCCTGCAAAAAGGGGGATTCCCAATCCGGCCTGTACCGAGCTAAAGCGGTTACTTCCGTCATAGAAGTTATTATCAGGTCCCATACCTTTAAAACTATTGTTAAAGTAGCCTATCGTAAGATCCGGCAGGTATTTTGACTTTTCTAATTGTGTTTGTGCTGTAGCATTATTTTTTTGCTGCTGCGAGAGTTTTAAAAGGATATTATTCTCAATTCCATTATTCATGGGAGCAAGAGGATATTTATAGCTTTTTTCTAAAGGAACAAGAGGCATTTCTGAGTTCAAAAGAACCTGAAGCTCTAATAACGTAGTCTGCATCTCTTGTTGCACCTGCATTAATTGTATTTCAATGGCAGCCCGCTGGTTTTCGGCAGTGGTTTTTTCCAGAATGTTGCTTTCTCCTTTTTGTAATCGAAGGTTTGCTTTGGCATAAAAATCCTTGAAAAGGGTATCTGCTTGTTGTAAAAGTTTTTCTTTTTCTTTATAATACAAGAACGTATAAAAAACTTGTGTTACGGCCTTTTTAATTTCCTGCTCTTTTAATGAAGTGTTTAATGCCGAAGTTTTCCACTGTTCGGATAAAAGCTGCTTTTGTTTTTTATATATCGTAGGAAATGCAATAGTCTGCGAAATGCCAAATCGGGTATCATTATAAGTACTGTTTATTTGTCCGGCTTCGGCTAAAACGTTTGTTTTAGGAATGTCATTTCCTGATTTAATAAGCGCTTGCGTGTAAGCTGTTCTAAGCTTTTCATTTTTTATATTATTGTTTTTCTCTGCTGCTATTTTTAATGCCGTTTCGAGACTAATTTTTTCCTGTGCGTTTACAGCTGAAAAAACAGAAAAGAAAACCAATGCAAATGCTGTCTTTTGAGTTAAACTTTTTACTTTAAAACCTTTTTCAAACAAGATATAGAGGAGGGGCAATACAAATAAGGTCAAAAAGGTAGCGACAAGCAATCCGCCTATTACAACCGTTGCCAGCGGGCGTTGTACCTCGGCACCTGCACCGTTGCTTAAAGCCATTGGCAGAAACCCCAACGAAGCTACAAAAGCAGTCATTAATACAGGACGAAGTCTTGATTTTGTTCCTATCAGAACAATTTGGGCGAGATTTTTCATTCCGTTATTTTTTAGCCTGTTAAATTCAGCTATCAATACAATTCCGTTTAAAACGGCTACTCCAAACAAAGCAATAAAACCCACACCAGCACTAATACTGAAAGGCATACCGCGCAGTGCCAGGAAGAATATTCCTCCAATTGCCGATAACGGAATTGCGGTATAAATAAGCAGCCCGTGTTTGACCGAATTGAACGCAAAAAAGAGTAAAATAAAGATAAGGACCAGCGAAACAGGAACCGCAATCATAAGGCGGTTTTTGGCCTGATTTAAATTCTCGAATGCCCCGCCGTAAGTAACATAATAACCGGCAGGCAGTTTTAGTTCCTTGTCTACTTTGGCCTGTAATTCATTTACGATACTCTGCACATCCCTGCCTTTTACGTTAAACCCCGTAACAATCCTGCGTTTTGTGTCCTCACGCTGTATTTGGTTGGGACCATTTTTAATTTCGACAGCAGCAAGTTGCGATAAAGGAATCTGACTTCCGTCTGATAATGGAATAAGCAGATTTCGAATGTCTTCGATATCTTTTCTTTCGTTGGTGTTCAGCCGCACCACCAGATCAAACCTTTTTTCCTGTTCAAATACTAAGCCGGTGCTTTGTCCTGCAAAAGCTGTATTGATTACTTTGTTAATATCAGCTATTGATAAATGATGCTGGGCAATTGCAGGCCGGTTATACGATATAATTACTTGCGGCATACCCGCTACGGGTTCTATGAATAAATTGGCCGTTCCCTCTACCTTGCTGATAATTTTGCCTAGTTTGTCTGCTGTGACCGCTAATGTATCCAGATTTTCTCCAAATATTTTAAGTACAACATCTTGTCGCGCTCCTGTCATGAGTTCGTTAAAACGCATTTGTACCGGGAATTGAAATCCTGTTGTAATTCCGGGAACATCTTCGAGTGCTTTGCTCATCTTGGCAGATAATTCATTAAAAGTTTTAGCAGACGTCCATTCTTTTTTATCTTTTAAAATCACCATCATATCGCTGGCTTCCATTGGCATTGGATCTGTAGGGACTTCGCCGCTGCCTATTTTAGTTACCACTTTTAATACTTCCGGAAACTGGCTCTTGAGTATATGAGCCGCTTTCTGGGTACTTTCTATAGTTGTATTTAAATTACTGCCTGTAAGTACCCTTGTGTCTACTGCAAAATCTCCTTCTTCAAGAGCCGGTATAAATTCGCCTCCTAAAGAGAAAAGTGTTATAACAGCCAAGATAAAAAGCAGTAACACAGAACCCAATACGACTTTAGGAAAACGAAGGATCCTTTTTAGTGTATTTTGATAAGTGTTTTCAAGGCGTTTCATTATCCTGTCTGATAAATTTTCCTCATGTTTTGTTTTTCTGCTTAGAAAAAAAGCACTCATCATCGGAATATACGTCAGAGATAGTATAAAGGCACCCAGCAGGGCAAAAGCGACTGTTTGTGCCATGGGTTTAAACATTTTACCTTCGATACCCTGCAAGGTAAAAATGGGCAAGTAAACAATCAGGATGATAATCTGCCCAAATACGGCACTGTTCATCATTTTACTGGCTGAACTTGTAACTGTTTTATCCATTTGTGAAGGAGAAAGTGAAGCCTGCTCTTTATATTTAGTAGTACTGGAAAGGTGATGCATGACCGCTTCAACGATTATTACGGCACCATCTACAATCAGTCCAAAATCAAGTGCGCCGAGACTCATTAAATTGCCGCTTACGCCAAATAGATTCATCATGCAGATGGCAAAGAGCATGGCAAGCGGAATGACAGATGCGACCAGTAAGCCTGCCCTGAAGTTTCCCAGAAACATAACCAATACAAATACCACAATCAGGGCACCTTCAATTAAATTTTTTTCGACTGTGCCAATAGCATTATTGACCATTTTTGTCCGATCCAGAAAAGATTCAATTTCAATTCCCTCAGGAAGTGTTTTTTGTATTTGGTCAATTTTCTCTTTTACATTTTTAATCACCTGACTGCTGTTGGCTCCTTTAAGCATCATGACAATCGCTCCCGAAACTTCGCCTTCATCATTATAGCACATAGCGCCGTAACGGGTAGCAAAACCGGTTTTTACCTGAGCTACATCTCTTATAAACAAAGGAGTACTACTGTTTTTATTTGGAATAGCTATATTTTCTATATCGGTCGTGTTTCCAATAAGTCCCTCACTACGGATATAAAGTACAGTTGGGCCTTTTTCTATATAAGAACCGCCTGTATTTTGATTGTTATCCTGCACCGCCGCAAAAACATCATTTATTGTAATACCGTATGCATTTAGCTTATCAGGACTAATACTGATTTCATATTGCTTTAGCTTACCGCCAAAACTACTCACTTCGGCAACTCCCTTTACTCCCAAAAGCTGCCGTCTTACGATCCAGTCCTGAATCGTTCTTAATTCGGTTACACTAAATTTTTGTTCATATCCTTTTTTGGGTTTTACCACATATTGGTATATTTCACCAAGTCCTGTGGATATTGGTCCGAGTGTAGGAGTACCAATGCCCTGCGGAATCTCATTCTGCACCTGCTGCAGGCGCTCTGCAACCTGCTGTCTGGCCCAGTACACATCAATATCATCATCAAAGACGATTGTTACCAGTGATAATCCAAATCTGGAAAAGCTCCGAATCTCTTTCATTCCTGAGATATTACTATTGGCCTGTTCTATAGGAAAAGTGATCAAACGTTCAATATCAGTCGCACCGAATGAGGGTGCTATGGTTATAACCTGCACCTGGTTGTTAGTGATATCCGGAACAGCATCAATAGGCAGGCGGGTAGCTTCATACGAGCCATAGCCAATCAGGGCAATGATAAATAGCCCTACGATGAGTTTATTCCTTACGGAAAACTCAATTATTTTAGTAAGCATAAGTTTTTTTGTTAATCGTAATTATAAAAAATAGAAAATATGAAAGCACACGCACAACCATGTATGCGGGAATTTATAAACTATAATAAAAAAGATTAACAGTTTTTGGGTGGCTGCCAGATGGAGGAAATAGAAAGCGAAGAATAGGAAAACGAATATGTGTATAAATTTTCCTTTTTATATTTGAAATTAACTTTCTGTATTGCTTTATATTCTTGTGTTAAGGGATAAAATACAAAAGAGTTGATACTGGTGTACGATTTAAAAGGAAGTTTCATGTCTTTATCATAATCAGCGTCAAATATATCTTCCCCCTGATAGTGAATGCATAAAAATTGAAAAACACTTAAATTAGGATTCAACTCTTTATGCTCCATATAGTGTTCTATCATTACAGGCAGTTTTACCAGTTCAATTAACGGAGTTACTGACATCAGGTAAAAGGATAAAAATAATATGGATATGTATTTTTTCACATATCAAATATAGCAAATTTAAGCATACAAAACGCTCTAAGTATTTGTTTAAAAGTGTTATAAATAATTAACCGGACTGAACCTGCTGCTTCATTTTCTTTAAGTTATTATATTCCAAATTAATATTATTGCGACGAATACTTTCGCTTCTTTATAGATTATATCAATATTTTTTTTTAAAGGAAAATCTACAGTCTGATGTGACCGTGAAATAGTTTCGTCCAGAAATAAGTGATCTATTACCATCTGCCTTAGGCTTTTGTCCTGTTTTTTTTCAGCGTTAAAAGGTTTATTTTTCTGAACCGAGAAGACCGTGATTTTGTCTTTTTCATTAAAGCCAGATTTCGAGGCTTTGTCGCATCTTCCAATAATCTTGATTTGAAATGGATCCTTGATCCCTTTGCTTAAGTTTAGAGTAAAAAAAATCCCGAAATATTGCTTTCGATGATTCAATTGCAAAAATCCGCCTTTTATTTAACTAATGAAAAATGTTTTTGATCTTTAAGTGTAAGCTTTGGTAAAACTTTTGGAACGAAAAAAAAGTATGAAGTACAAATCAATCTGTGGATGATTATTACAATGTTTTAACATGTCTATTTTAATTGTTTCTCCGTCTTTTTTTCACATCTATTCTTTTCAGATTTATACGGAAGCGTTTATAAAATATATAACGAAATAGTCTTAATGCTTTTATTTCGGTCTCTCATGGATAAAAATTCCGTATTCATGACTTTTTTTTAATTTGAACTATGGAGTACTAGTAATTTTATTGAAGAAATGAGATAAGATGCTTACGCCAATTTGCTTCAGAATCACTTTCCTAAACAAGAAGTAACTAACCTGAAAAGGAATCAAAAAACATAACAAAATGGAAAATTCAAACGGTGTACAACAGCAATCATGCCCTTATCAGGCTCAACAAGCAGCTGCCGCAGTGACAACAGCGAAACCAGCAGTAATTCCAGACATTACAACTCCGCTTGTATCAACAACGAATCAGCCGCCAGTTATTGGTACTTCTAATCTGGGACTTTTAAATAGTTTTATTGGTACCTGGAATAGTCCTGTGGGAGCAAATGCTACAGGTTACAATGTTTTTTAGTGCAGGATATCATGCCTATAAATCGCATTAATTTAGGTGATGTACAAAGATAAATTAGAAAACCATCACAGCTTGTTCCAAACACAGACTGCAAAATTTTTATTGTAGGAGAAACATATTCAAACGATCAGGCTTGGCTAGAAGGTGCATTTTGTACTGCCGAATCTGTTCTGAATGATTTCTTTAGTATTGAACCTATTATTGACGAAAAATACTATCCATTATCAGTCCTGAGTAATCTATTTTAACTAAAAACAAATGAAAACAAAAAAACTATTTACATTTTCTACTTCGGTAACAAAGGAGAATATTAAAGACGTAATGCAACAGGCAATTGCGTTGGAGCTGGCGACTATTCCAACGTATTTATCTACCTATTATTCCATAAACAGAGCCCAGGATCAGGATAAGCTGTATGCTAAACTTCATGCACAGCTTTCACAATCGGGAGTACGCACAGCTGCCGAAATCGACGAACTGGCACAAGAACTGAAGGTTGATATATTAGTTTATTCTAATAAATCGGCAGCCTTAATTATGAGTGTTGTTATCGAAGAAATGCTGCATCTGGCACTTTCATGTAACGTGAAACAAGCAGTTTGCCAGACAGCCCCTGATTTGATGGGAATTGGAAAAGTATTATCTTTTCCAACGCAATTAGACGGACATATTCCTGAATTTCAAATTAATGCAGCAAAATTGTCATTGAAGCAACTGACTACATTTTTACAAATTGAAAGCCCTGAACCGTTTAAAGATCCTTATGCAAATGAACAATTATTGGATACGGTTGAATATCAAACGATAGGACGTTTGTATCAAATGATTATCCAATGTATCAAAGATGATTTTCCGGGGCCTTATGATTACAGGCCTCAATTACTCCCTCCAGATAACCCAAATCGTCCAAGACCGTATTATTCTCAAAATTCAATGAATACGGTTCATTATGACAGGGAACACAATCCGCAATTTGCCAATACTGATGATAGTGAAGGACTTGTTGGCGTACACGACGCTCACTCGGCAATTGAAGCTATAGAGCGCATCATTGATCAGGGAGAAGGAAAAAGTAAATACAAGCAGCATACCTTAATTTGGGGCGAAAATAAAATGCCGGTACCAATGGATATTGTTGATGGCGAAGTAGTTTTTTGGGAAGGTGATTATGATGACTCCGGAAAAGAACCAGCTCATTTTGCCAAATTTCTTGAAGCCTATACGCTTGGCGGACATTATCAGCAAAAGTTTCGCAGCATTCAGGGCTTAGATGATTTCTTCAGCTATTTTGTATATGACACTGATGCTAATCCTAAAACAGCCGATTACAAAGCTTCTGGGAATCAAGTATTGTCATTATGTTCAGAATTAGGAAATGCAGTTTTTGCTTATATACTCTTAATGATTGAAGCTTGTTATTATAAAGATGAAAGTACACAATATGATTTATTCATTTTTGGTATTCATAAATCAATGATCTGGCTTTTGAGCGGTGTGGGTAACCAAATCAATCAATACACTTATACTAAAGGCAATCAGGCTTATAAAGGCGCTTTAACATTTGAACCTTTTTCGTTTGAGCAAAGTTTCCTAAGACCAAAAGCACAAATCATGAATCTGGTAGATCAATTGGCGAAAGCCGATCCTGTTAATTGGGGCTGGGCTATAAAAAGCGAAAACTATTTCCCGTCTTTACCAGACGTAGGATTGGATTATAGCATTGAAGCCGATATGCCTAAAGTATCAGGTACACCTTATAGACATCATCATTAATATAAAAATATACAACATGTCAGAATTAGTAACAAAAGAACTTCATGTATGCATGGGGCTTAATTCATGCAAAAATGCGGGATATTCAGGAAATAATGATTGTGCAGGTCAAGGCGATTGCTCAACAGCAGTTGGTCATCCCTGCCATACCTTAAACGCTTGTAAAGGGCAGGGAGGCTGCGGAATTTTTGGAACCACAGAAGAACTTTGCCATCCTGGCGAAAATGATTGTCGTTATCAGGGCAGCTGCGGTGTGCCTATTTTGTCTTCTCGTTTTATGGCGCAGGGGCCTAATAAAGGACTTAGTGTCTGGCAATTGGCAAGAATACGTTTTGAAGAAAAAAGAAAAGAAAACGGAGAATCCTTTGGTGAAGCTCCGCAGCAATACGGTCCAAGCGATGAATACGTAAATTCTATTCGCGGAACCTCAGGCGTAGATTATTCTTCTTGCGGACAAAGCGGTTCTAGATCTTGTTCGTACATCAACAATCCTGCGGACAGAAAAATTGCGGCAGCTGAAAGAGTTTTGAAGATGGAGGAAGAAAGTGCTAAAAAATTACCGGAGAGTCTTTCAAATTGTCAACCCAAAAATAATGGACACTAGACTTGGATTACCCAATTTAGGATTGGGATTAGGACTCAGAAGCCAGCATTTTGAACATATTCTGAAAAAGAACCCTGCCGTAGATTGGTTTGAGGTAATTTCTGAGAATTTTATGGATTCGCATGGACGTTCGAGATATATTTTACAACAAATAGCAGAAAAATATCCCGTGGTCATGCACGGGGTATCGCTTTCTATAGGGAGTACTGATGCCTTAAATTTTGATTATCTAAAGAGTTTAAAACAACTGGCAGCTGAAGTAAAACCTGCCTGGGTTAGCGATCACTTATGCTGGACAGGAGTTTTAACAACTAATTCGCACGATTTGCTTCCGCTTCCTCTAAACGAAGATTCATTAAAACATGTTTGTAACCGAATCAGAAAAGTTCAGGATTATTTAGAACGACCGCTGATTGTAGAAAATCCAAGTACTTACGCAACTTTCAATAATTCGACACTTCCGGAATGGGAGTTTTTGCGAATTATGACCGAAGAAACAGGTTGTGGATTGCTCCTGGATGTAAACAATGTATATGTATCTTCTTTTAATAATGATTTTGATCCTGTAGCATACATTAACGGAATTCCACACAATAAAATAGTGCAGATGCATTTGGCCGGACATCAAAATTGTGGCAATTACATTATTGATACACACGATAGAGAAGTAAATAATCAGGTTTGGAAATTATTTCAACAAGCTTATCAATTAGCAGATCAGGCATCAGTTTTGTTAGAGTGGGATGGTAATATTCCGGCTTTTGATGTGTACTATTCTGAGTTACTGAAATCAAAGCAATATATGGATGCAGCATTTGTTGGGGTTGAAAAAGAAGTTTTTTATATTGATAAAGAACAGGTTTCAAACCCATTGAATTTATTTGCTGTAAACAATTTTTAATAGATTTTAAGATGCAGAAAACGGTAAAAATACCATTAAAAGACTTTCAGCAATGGATGCAGCAGCTTTTGCTCGATCCTTATCAGCAAACAGGAGTGAACCCTGATGATTTGCTTTCGAATGCAGAAAATGCAGCTTCAATTGAAGATGTAATTTGTCATTCAGAAAAACTTTCGGCTCAGGAACATTTAGCTATTTACCAGCGAAGTTATATTGCACGATTACGAAATTGTATGTCACAGCAGTTTAGTGCATTGGAATATGCTTTAGGAGAAGCGATTTTTTGTGCTTTTGCTGATGACTATCTTGCTTCAAACCCCTCAAATAATTACAACTTATCTTTTTTAGGAGCCCATTTTGCGGACTATCTGGAAAATAACAGACCTGACGCAAATGAAAATATAAAAGAAGAATGGATTGATTTTATGATTGAACTTGCGCGATTTGAATATGCTATTGGTGTTCTTTTTGATGAAAAAGCGGAAGAAAACTACCAATTAGCAACAATCGATACCCCAGAAGATGAATTAAAATTGTTACCTGTATTTGCCTTATTTAAGTTTCAGTTTCCTGTTCGAAAGTACTATTCTGAATTCAAAAATGACAAAAATCCCAACCTTCCTCTTCAAAATGAAAGTTATTGTGTGGTTTTACGACACAAATTTAAACTGTCCATTTACGATTTGCATAAAGAGCAATATGAATTTCTGAGTTTTTTAAAAGACAATAAGAATATGACTGAAACAAAAGAATGGTTTAAGAATCATTATAAAGAGAATACAGTCCAATTCGAACAGGTATGGGGCAGTTGGAAAGAACGATGGCTAGATGCTCATTTTTTTAGAATGTAACGAGATTTTTTATCTCCAGAAATCTAATTTATACAAACAAACTCTTAATTTTCATTACGTTCATTCTTCGAATTAAACAATCAATAATTCTTACTTTTTTGTTGCTATTTAGAGTTTTTAATTCTAAATAGTCGGCAAAATGTTAGTTTTATTGATATATCATATATATTTGTTGACTTAAACTCAAAGAGGATTAAATCATTAAAAACAAATATCAAAATTGACGAAACTTACTACAAAGAGTTGTTTTATTCTTTGTATCCACGGCTTGTAAGTTATAGTTTTGGTTTAGTAAAAGATATTTTTATTGCTGAAGAAGTGGTCGAAAATGTGATGTTGCAGCTTTGGGAAAATCGTTTAAAGTTTGAAAAAGTAAACGATGTCAAATCGTATCTGTATACCATAGTCAAAAACGGTTCTGTTGCCGCTCTTAAAAAACAGCAAAAAAGCATCCACCTCGATGAAACATTTTCAGATGAACCATCAGAATTTGATTTTAATATCCTGCAGGAAGAAGTATATTCAGTTTTAATAGAAGCTTTGAATGCATTGCCTGAAAAATGCAAAGAAGTTTTTGAGTTATCCTGTTTAGAAGGAATGAAATACAAAGATATCGCCGAACAACTTGATATCTCTGTTAATACAGTTAAATCACAACGTGCCCGGGCCATCGAATTATTAAAAGTAAAACTGAAAAATCATTCAGAACTTTTATTTATTTTATTATTTCTTTAAAAATTTTTAAAAATCTTTCCACCCATTTTTGGTGTTTCGTACTCTTAGTTATATAACATTTACTTAAACTGTTAATAACCGATACTTAATATTAAAAATATGTCTTTAGGAAAGAAAGAATTTATAGTCGCTGACCTGATAAGAAAAGAGTTGCTTTTAGGGAAATTGTCCACAGAAGAGAATGCTTTTTTGCAGGAATGGCTTTCGTTACCCGAAAATGAAGTGTATTATCAAAAGGTTATTGATTTTGAAACTTTAAAATCAAAAGAATCATTTTATAGTGCCATTGATACCGATATGGCTTTTGAAAGGATCAGAGAAAAGATCAGTCAGAGTAATACGAATACTGTTCCTCTTTACAACTATAAAAGTCTGCTAAAATATGCAGCAGTTTTTTTGGTTTTACTTGGTCTTGCCTCTGCTTTTCTTTTTACAAATAATAAAAAAGAAAAACAAAAAGAAGTTGTAGTCACCAGTATTGCTCCAAAATACAATAGCCCAACTTTGGTTCTGGCAGACGGAACTGTAGTAGCGTTAGAGGCCAAAAAGGAAAAGATAGTTTCTAAAAACGGCGTAATCTCAAATGTAAATAAGGTTCTGGTTTATGATGCAAAAGATTTAAAAGGAGCTGCATCCGGAGAAAACACCTTAATTGTTCCTGTTGGCGGTATCTACGCCGTTAATCTTTCAGACGGGACAAAAGTCTGGCTGAACTCAAAATCGTCATTAAGATATCCTGTTGAATTTAGTGGCAGTAAAAGAATTGTAACCCTTGAGGGAGAAGCCTATTTTGAAGTAAGTAAAAATCTGCACAGTCCTTTTACTGTTAAAACGAAATCAGGAAACATTACGGTTTTAGGAACACATTTTAATGTAAGTTCTTATAAGGAGGACGATGCATTCATAACTACCCTTGCCGAAGGAAAAGTAAAAGTTTCTGATTTTGCTTCTGAAGAAAACCAACCGATTATTTTAAATCCGGGGCAGCAATCACGTGTAAATATTAAAAATGATGGTTCTGTAACTGTTGCAGCAGTTGATCCCTCAGTTTATACGGCCTGGAAAGACGGAAAATTTTATTTTGAAAATGAAAACCTGAAAAGCATATTGGCGAAAATGTCCAGATGGTACAACTTTAATGCAAAATTTGAAAATAAATCGCTGGAGCAGATCAGGTTTACGGGAATCGCTTTAAAAGAAGAACCAATTGACCGTCTGCTTGATATTATTAGTAAAACATCGAATGTAAAATATAAAATAACCAAAATAAACCAAACCTATGAAGTAACCGTAAGTAAGTAAATAAAAAACCGGAAAATATTGCAGTATTTCCCGGCGAGTATTGTTCAGTCGAAAAAAAGAGTTCGAAATCAATTAACCAACCAAAACATTTAAAAGTATGAAAAAAAAACTATCCGCAAAAGATTGTGGGATAAAATCCGCTCTTTGGGATAAATTTCTTAGCATTATGAAGAAATCCCTACTACTATCCATTTTTTTAGGCCATATTGTTGTTTTTGCCTACTCGCAAAAAGTAACAATTAATGCTAAAAATCAGTCTGTTGGAACTGTATTAAAAAACATTACCAAAAAAACTAAAGTTGAGTTTTTCTACAGTGATGATCTTTTTGATGCCCAAAGAAAAGTAAACATAGAAGCAAATAATGCCGATGTAATGGCTGTTATAAAACAGCTTATTGGTACTGATTATAAAGCCGAATTTGTAAATAACAAATTGATAGTCATTGCAGTAAATGAAAAATCTAAAGCTGCAATTGAATCTGTAATTGCAGAGAAAGTAAAAATTAAAGGAGTTGTAACCAATTCTAAAAAAGAATTTTTAATTGGAACAACTATTTGGGTAAAAGGAACAAGAGATGCAGCAACTACAAACTTTGATGGTTCTTACGAAATTATGGCCAAAAAAGGAGATGTGCTTGTTTTTGAATACATGGGCTATAAAAAACTGGAAGTTACAGTAGGAGATAGTTTAATCATCAATCCGATTATGTTAGAAGATGTTAGCAAATTAGATGAAGTAAAAATCGTTTCTACAGGTTATCAAAACATTGATAAAGAACGTTCAACAGGATCTTATGTAGTAATTACGGCAAAAGATTTAGAAAAAATCCCTGTTAACAACGTACTCCACAGATTAGAAGGTCAGGTTGCTGGTCTTCAGCTGGATGTTCATGATTCTGACAATACTTTTGTGTATGGAAGAAAATTTGGCTCAGGATCTGAAAAAACAGCTTATAATATTTCAATTAGAGGAAAATCTACTATATCTCCCTCGTCAAATTCAATGCCATTAATTGTACTTGACGGAACACCTACAGAGTTGGACATCAGGACGATAAATCCAGATGATATTGAGAAAATTACTTTCTTAAAAGATGCAGCTGCGGCTTCTATTTATGGTGCAAGAGCGGCAAATGGAGTAATGGTTATTAATACCAAAAAAGGAAAACAGGGACAAATCAGAATTAATTTTTCTCAAAATTATGGTTTCTCTAATAAACCTACTTTATCTAAACTACCATTGATGAATTCTTCTCAGGTTTTAAATTTAGAGCAGGAATTTGTAGATAAAAATTTAGTTACGGATCCTAAAAGCGTAACCTATATGCTTACGGCTCCTGTAAGTCAGGGAATGGATCTGATGTTTCAGTATAAGCGTGGTGATATTACTCAAGCCCAAAGAGATGCAGGATTAGGTGTTTTACGCAGTCGTAATACTTATGGTCAGGTAGAGCAAAATTTGTTGCAGGCCTCAACAAGTCAAAATTATGATTTGTCTTTTAGCGGAGCAGAGAATGATTATTCATATTTCATGTCAGGTTCTTATTCTAAAGAAGAAACTCAGTCAAAAGGAAACGACGGACAACGTTTGACTTTATTGTCTAATCAGGATTTTAAGCTTTTTAATTATATAAAAATGACAACCAGTTTAAGAGGTTCGATCTTTAAATACAATGAAAATAGTTTAGGACTTTCTCCATTAGGAACTTCACCAACAACTTTATTGCCTTACGATCAGATTGTTGGAGATAATGGTAATTCGGTTGATTATTATCGTCGTTATTATGCCGGACAAACTATTCCGTTAGAACAAAAAGGATATTTGCCTTGGACTTACAATTATATTGATGAATTAAAGAATCTGGATAATACCATAAATGAGCAAAATTTTGGTGCTACCGTTTCTGCTACACTTCCTTTAGTAAAAGGTTTAGATGCTGTTGGTACATATTCTGTAGAAACTTCAACTGGAACAAATGATAATATGTATAACGAAAATACATTTTTCGCTCGCGACGCAGTCAATTCTGCTACGTCAATAAACAGTAGTGGTGATTTAGTTTACGGAATTCCGTTAGGAGGAATTTATCAAAGTAATAGATTTGGAAAAAGAAGTTCTACAATGCGAGGACAATTAAATTACGATGGCATTATTGGTGAAGATCATTTGATTAATGCTATGGCAGGTATTGAGGCAAGAGAGACTGGAGAAACCCAGGATTCAAGAAAACTTTATGGGTATAATTCAAAAACTCAGACATCTGTAAGTCTTCCATCACAAAATTATGTAGACGTTAACGGATATAATCTCACTTTTAATAATAATGATGTCCATAAAGATTTCAAAAGAAGGTTCTTATCTTATTATGCCAATGCAGGTTATACCTTCAAAAATAGATACACACTTACAGGAAGTGCAAGATTAGATGATTATAACAATTTTGGAGTAGATAAAAAATTAAGACGAACTCCATTGTGGTCTACCGGAGCAAAGTGGATTATTAAAGAAGAATCATTTCTAAAAGACGTAAACTTTGTTAATAATTTAGCTTTAAGAGCGAGTTACGGATTTAACGGAAATATCAACTTAGAGGTTTTTCCTTTTACAAATATTAGTCTAAGTGATTTAGATACTTTTTCACAGCAGCCTTATGCTTTTATCTCGCAGCCTGCAAATCCTAATTTGCGTTGGGAAAAAACTGGGATTTTAAATTTTGGAGTAGATTTTTCAATCTTAAACAGCAGATTAAATGGTACAGTTGAATATTATAAAAAAGACAGCAAAGATTTGATTGTAGAATTCCCTGTATCACAATTTTACGGAGTGTCAAACAATTCATTAGTACAAAATGCAGCGACTTTGGCAGGACATGGAGTTGATTTAAGCTTAAACGGAACCATCCTTAAAGCGAAAGATTTTTCATGGAATTCTACTCTTGTAGTTTCTTTCAATAAGACAGAAGTTACGGATTCTCGTTTTCAAAATTTCAGCCAGTATTTAAATGGATCAGGAGGGACACCGCCAATTCAGGGTTATCCTTTAAACAGTATATTTGCTTTCAGATCAGCAGGATTAGACGCAACAGGTAGAACACAAGTATATGATAAAGACGGCAATATTGTAAATTCTTTTACTTCTCTAAAAGATATTGCCGATATGAAGTACATGGGAACTAATATTCCTTCGTATTACGGAAGCTTTAGCCAGACTTTCAATTATAAAAAATTCTCTTTATATGTTTTGGCAACTTACAAATTTGATTATGTAATGTTTAAGCCAACTTATGGAGGCTATGTTAACAGACAGGGCAGATTTAACCAATATGATTTAAATACAGATATTGATCAAAGATGGAGAAATCCAGGAGACGAAGCTACGACTTCTGTACCTGGAATTCAGGGATCAACAGGATTGAGTTACTTGAGATATATTAATGGAGAAGATCAGATTATGCAAGGAGATCATATTCGTTTTAGAGAACTTTCTTTAAAATATGATTTGACCAGCCTGATTGACAGAGGACTTGTTAGAGGAGCTTCGCTATCTTTTACAGCCAGAAATCTAGGTTTCTTCTGGAGAAAAAACAAAGACGGTTTAGATCCTGACTTTTTGCCTTATACAGGAACTAACATGAAACTGCCTGCAACGGCGATGTATTCAATTGGTTTTAATGTTAATTTTTAATTTTTTAAAGATGAAAAAATATTTAAAATATATTGCAATTGCTGCAGTAGGAGCAATTGTTTTAAGCTGTGATAATTATGTCGATATTAAGACCGAAGGAAAATTAATACCAGAAGAAACTACAAATTACCGATATCTTCTAAACAATTCATTTACATTAGATAAATCTTATGGAAATGTAGATATACCATCAGATGATATCAGTTTTCAGAATGAGGCACAGACCACCGCATTAGGCGCATCTGATTATTACCGTCCGTTTACCAATTTGTATAAATGGTCTGATAAAGTTTATTTTGACGGCGAGACAGATTATGATATGAGTAATTTGTATACTGCATTATACAATATTAACATTGTTATTAATGAAGTTACGAAAAGCACCAACGGAACAACTGCCGAAAAAGCAGCGATAAAAGGAGAAGCAGAAGTACATAGAGCTTTTATATTTTTGACTTTGGTAAATACTTTCGGAAAAGCGTATGATGCAACAACTTCTGCTACAGATCCAGGAATTGTTCTTTTTACAAAGCCGACAGTATCAGACGATATCAAAAGAACTTCGGTTCAGGATGCTTATGATGTAATTTTGAGCGATCTTAAAGATGCTGTAAATTCAGGATTAAAACCGGTTAATTCTGGTAATAATATAGCATTTCCTTCTCAGGCAGCGGCTTATGCGCTTTTGTCAAGAACCTATTTGTACATGCGTAATTATCCATTGGCATTAGAAAATGCCGAAAAAGCATTGGCATTACAAAGCACATTAAACAATTTGGAAGATTATGAATTTGCAGCTTATCCATCAAGGAAACAGGATAAAGAATTGATGTTGTCAAAATGGAACGGATACAGTACTTATAGCTATGCACCCCAATTATTATCATTAAGTAATGAATTAATCAATTCATTTGATACCAACGATTTGCGTTATGTCTTGTTTACACAGCCTACAAGCAATTTTAGCAGTGATTATACAATAGGCAGGACTTACTCTAAAGAAGGTTTAACCGGAGAAAGCAGAAATGCAGGACCAACAGTTCCAGAAATGATGTTGATAAAAGCAGAATGTCTGGCAAGAGCAGGATCCGGAGATCAGGCAATGATCGAAATAAATAAATTAAGACAAAAAAGATTCAGAACTGGAGAATATGTAGCTTTAACCGCAACAGACAGCAAAGATGCATTGATTAAAGTATTGGCAGAAAGAAGAAGAGAATTAATGGGATGTGGCGGTTTTAGATGGTTTGATTTGAAACGATTAAATAAAGAACCTGAATTTGCTAAAACAATTACACACGTTTTTGGCAATCAGACTTTTACACTTGCTCCAAACAGTGATCGTTATCAAATGCCTTTTGCTCCAATTTATTTTCAATACGCGCCAAACTTGCAACAAAATCCATAATTAGATTAATTAAAAATGTGCACTCAATTTTTTTGGGTGCACTCAATTCAAAAAACAAAAAATGAAAAAATTAAAACTGATCTTATTTTTATTCAGTATTACAACGGCAGTATTTGCTCAGGATGCACCTGCACCTGTATTGTCTCTTTCTCCGGAACATCCAAATCCGGGAGATGAAGTTACCATTACTTATAATGCTGCAAACGGCCCCTTAGCGAATGCGATGTATGTTAATGGTGTAGTATACACTTTTGATAATTTTAAATGGCGTGCAGACGATATCACTTTAAAAGCGGCCGGGGATAAAAAATGGGAAACCAAAATGAAACTCTCAAACCATGCTTCGTTTATTAATTGTGTTTTCAAATCAGATACAATCGTAGACAGAGGAGTAAAATTTCCAAATGGTTATATGTTTGCACAGGTTCCCGGATCTTATACAGGCTGGGGGATTTTGAGAAGCAGAGCCTTTCAGAATGAAGTCCCGAATGTCGTTCACGATAGCGCATACATCGCCGATCAGGTGGGTTTAATGTGGATCAATTACGAATTGCAATATCATCCGGAAAGCCGTAAAAAAATTTTTTATTATGGCTTAAAATTAAAGCAATTAACATCGGGAAAAGATGAAGGTGTAGCCATCAAAAAAGAATTGCGTGGTCTATTGGCAGATCCAAATCTGGATAATACTACACAATATGATATTCAGAAGACTTTATTTTTATTAGAAAATCCAGCTGATAAAGTATTTACAGATTCTGTTCAAAAAGTGTTGGTGACAAAATATCCTTACGGAGTTTTAGCAAGAGACAGACAAATTCAAAAGGTATTTAGTGAAACAGATTTTAAGACTAAAGTAAAATTGTTTACCGATTTCGAAAAGAATTTTCCACAAAATAAATTTGAGGATGTTTACACTGATTATGAAAGTTTGTTTTACGATAAAATGGTTAAATCTATTGTTTACGGCTATATCGTAAATAATAAAGATTATGATTACGCTTTAAACAGTGTAAAAAGAGTTTCTTTTGGCAACTTATTAGATTACCACTGGCATTTAGTTTCTATTCCTTTTGACAGAGATCATGAAGGAACTGAAAAAGCGAACATAGACACATTAAAAAAATACGCTGATATTTTTATGGCAGAACTAGAGAACAGACTAACATTTGTTCCAAAAATGTATGCAGGAAAATTATCGCTAAAAGAATGGCAGGAGCAGGCTTTACAAATGCTGGCCAGAGAATATTTTACGTATGCTAAATTAGCAGAAAAGACAAAAAACTATGATGTAGAGGAAAAATATCTGGCTAAAATTAAACCGCTGTTCGGTTATAATGATGCTACATATAATGAGGTTTACATCAGGATGTTATTAAGAAAAGGGCAAACAGCCGATGCTAAAAATTATATGGCACTTGCGGCAAAACAAAATCAGGTAACTCCTGAAATATTAGCTTCTTTAAAAGAACTTTATTTGAAAGATGGCGGAGCAATAGCAGGTTTTGAGGCTTACCTGGAATCTCTAAAATCTTTAAGTAATATTGAGGAACATAAAAAGAAAGTAATCTCAGAATTAATAAACCTTCCAATTGCAGGTTTTGATTTAGAAAGCAGTAAAGGCGGCAGAGTTAAATTAGCTGATCAAAAAGGAAAAATTGTAGTACTTGATTTCTGGGCTATGTGGTGCGGACCATGTAAAAATGCAATGCCGGGAATGAAGATGGCAGTTGATAAATACAAAAAGGATGAAAATGTAAAGTTCTATTTTGTAGATACAATGGAATATATCAAGGATTATAAAGAACAGACTCAAGCTTTCATCAAAGAAAAAGGATTTGATTTTAACGTTCTTTACGATGGGAAAAATCCTAAAACAGGAAAAATGGATGCTGCTTATGAACAGTACGCAAAAGCATTTAAATTTTCCGGAATTCCGGAGAAAATGATTATTGATGCAAACGGAAAATTACGTTGGATGTCTAATGGTTATTTTGGAAGTCCAAGCGAATTAGTAGATGAAATTTCAATTGTTGTTGAGCATTTAAAGGCAGAGAAAAAATAATGAAAGTTTTATTTAATTTAAACAGAAACAGCGTCCTTTTTGGATTTGCAATTTTCTTAATGATGACCAGCCAGTATAGTTTTGCACAAACTATCTGGCAGGGCCAGCATCATTCATACAGAATTATTTTGTCAGGAGATTTCGCGAAATACAAAACCGATTCGCTAAGTGTTAAAATACCTGAATTAGAAATTGATAAAAAAGTAGTAACCACCATAAAAGGAGATAGTATATCTTTTAAAAATGAAATGTATGGTTTTTCTTTTAAAGGGAAATATAATGTAGACAAAACGGCTATTTCAGGAATTTTTGACTATTATTCCATTCCAAATACAAATATTATTTTAAACAAAGAAAAAGAAATACAGCCTCTTTATTTTGCACAGCATCCTAAAAAGCCATATCCGTATCAGGTTATTGATATGACTTTTTTGGGAAAAAGTACCAAACTAACTTACGGAGGTACATTAACAATCCCAAAAGGGAAAAAGAAATATCCACTGGCAATTTTAATTTCGGGAACAGGTCAGCATGATCGTAATTACACGTACATGGGAAGAGAATTTTTTACGGTTTTGGCAGACGAACTGGCACGTAAAGGAATTGCGTCGCTTCGGGTTGACGACAGAGGAATTGGCAAAACATCCGGTAATTTCAAAGAGTCAACAACTGGGGATTTTGCTGATGACGTAGATGCTCAGATCGCTTATTTAAAAAGTGATAAAAATATTGATGCTTCTCATATTGGTTTGATAGGTCATTCCGAAGGTGGCATGATTGCCTCTATCGTAAGTTCTAGAAATAAAAATGTAAAATTCATGGTGAGCTTGTCAGGCGTTGCTGTTAGCGGGCTGGAAATGCTGAACCTGCAAAATACTGCAATTTTAAAAAATTATGGTTTTACAGATAAAGTGGTAAACAAACAAATGGAAATGTACAACATTATGTTTAAAGCTGTTTACGATACAAAAGCAACAGATTCTGTAACACCGGTTTTGCAGGTAAAGCTGGATGAGTGGAGAAAAACACAAGATTCAACTACACTAAAAGAAATTCATATGTGGGGCGGGCGTGAAAAAGATTTCATATACCGTTATGGGAATGATGCAGAACGCAAATGGTACCGATACAGCATTCACTACAATCCACAAGATTATCTGCCAAAAATAGATACTCCGGTATTTGCCGTAAACGGAGACAAAGATATCATGGTTCCTGCAGCAGAAAATTTAGGAAGCTTTAAGAAATACTTAAAAAGTACTGATGTTACGACCAAAATTTATCCGGGTCTGAACCATATGTACCAGCATTGTATAAAATGTACTCAGGCAGAAAGTAAGGAAATCGACGAGGTTTTTTCTCCCGAAGTCCTTGATGATGTTTCAAACTGGATTCTGGACCGCTATAAAAAATAATTCGTTACAGCAATTTAAATTCTGAGATATAAAATTTACTTCCAAATTGTCATGAAAAAAATAATCTTTTTTATCGTTTTACTTTTTACGATAAGCAACCTTACTGCTCAAATTTACGATCCTGTCTCGTTTACTACTGCAGTAAAAGAAACCGGAGAAAATAAATATACTCTGATTATCACCGCCAAAATTGATAAAAACTGGCACATTTATTCACAAAATGTACCAAAAGGCGGACCCGCACCAACAGCCTTTACGTTTCCAAAATCCAAAAATTATAAAACAATTGGCGGTGTTACAGAACCGGACGGTCACGAAGTAGACGATCCTGTATTCAATATGCGAATTAAATATTTTGCTGACAAAGCTGTTTTTACACAAAATATAGAGCGCAAAACTGCAGATGCCTTTGTTATAAATGCCAGCATATTTTTTATGGTGTGTAATGACAACAGCTGTCTGCCACCAGGAGATAAAGATTTAAAATTCACTTTCAAAAAATCGGATATTCCAATAAAAGAGGATGCAGCAGTAACAGTCGCAAACACAGCAGAAACAAAAACTGCAACAATTAGTACTGATACAATTACAAAACAGGAAATAAAAAAAGATACAACAATCTCTGTTACAGCAAGCGAAAAGGAAACTCTTAAATCGAAGGAGAATCCTGGAAAATTGTCAACGCCAAATTCTGATGATAGCCTTTGGACATTATTTTTCTTTAGCTTTTTAGGAGGTCTTGCCGCTTTGCTGACACCTTGTGTTTTTCCAATGATCCCAATGACAGTGAGCTTTTTTACCAAACAAAGTAAAAATAAGGCTGTAGGGATTAGAAATGCCGCTTTCTACGGAATCTTTATCATTATTATTTATGTAATTTTAGGAAGTCTTGTAACTGCAATTTTTGGCGCCGATGCCCTAAATGCACTGGCAACGAATGTCGTTTTTAATATCGTTTTCTTCATTCTATTAGTAGTGTTTGCAATCTCATTTTTAGGAGCTTTCGAAATCGTATTACCAAGTTCATGGATGACTAAAGTCGACCAGAAATCCGAAGTTGGGGGGCTGATTGGCATTTTCTTTATGGCTTTGGCATTGGCACTCGTTTCATTTTCATGCACGGGACCAATTGTTGGGACATTATTGGTTCAGGCTGCAGGTCAGGCAGGAATTGCCCCTATAGTAGGTATGTTTGGTTTTTCATTAGCTATTGCATTACCGTTTGCCATTTTCGCTGCTTTTCCGGGCTGGCTGAATTCGCTTCCAAAGTCGGGTGGCTGGTTAAATTCTGTAAAAGTAGTTTTGGGATTTCTGGAATTGGCATTGGCATTAAAATTTTTAAGTAATGCCGACTTGGTTTTACAATTACACTTATTAGAAAGAGAAGTTTTTATTGCGATTTGGATTGGTATTTTTTCCGTGCTCGCATTATATCTGTTTGGCAAAATCCAGCTTTCTCATGATTCCCCGGTAACACATATTTCTGTCGGAAGATTAAGCTTAGGTATTCTCGTTGTTTCTTTTGTTGTTTATATGATTCCCGGACTTTGGGGAGCGCCTTTACAATACATCAGTGGGTTTCCGCCCGCAAAACAATACAGTGAATCACCAAATGGTTTTGGAAATACGACAACTTTAAATACTGAAAAAACGGCTTTACCGGAAGGCGCAGAAAGTGGTCCAAACGGAATTACCACATTTCATGATTATGACCTTGGCTTAGCTTATGCAAAAAAAGTGAACAAACCGGTAATGATTGATTTTACAGGTTATGCCTGCGTAAACTGCCGTAAAATGGAAGAAAGAGTCTGGCCTGACCCAAAAGTTTTGTCAGTATTAAACAATGATGTTGTACTGATTTCTTTATACGTAGATGACAAAAGACCGTTGCCGGAAAGCGAGCAGGTAGTTTCTAAAATCACAGGAAAAATCCTGAAATATACGGGACAGAAATGGAGCGAACTTCAAATTTTAAAATACAAAACCAATGCACAGCCGTATTATGTATTAATGGACCATAAGGAAAATGATTTAAACAAACCGTCGGCTTATAATCCTGACATTGAAGTTTATTATAAATGGCTTCAGGAAGGTGTAAAGAATTTTAAAAAATAGAAATTTTAAACTCATAGAATTCGTTTCCAGACAATTAAAATGATATTAAATTTTTATTTTCTGCTTTTTAGTATAAGTGGTATGCGTTCGTTTGTCTTCAAGTATAATTAGATTAGCTTCAGATGATTAGATAATGATATTAATTTTGGCGATGATCCCGAAAAGCTAGTAAAGCTAAAATAATATTACGAACAGATTAATTTAACTCAAACTGCTGTAACAAAACAGGAGGATATTGAGTCTATTAAAAAACAAAGTTTAGTGGAAGGATCTAAAAGTTTTGAAAAATGGATTCTGTCTAATTAGCATTAAAAATATAAATAATGAAAGCTTATGAATGTAATTTATAAAAATCCAGTAAATAAAGTAACAGCGAAGGATATAAAAGCTTTTTGAAATAGTTTTTCACAAAACATAACATGCTGGAGTGGTAGTGAATCAAAGCCTTAGATTACTAAATTGTAATATTAAATATTTTGGTTTTTCATTTAATTTTAGAAGTATTTTGAATTAGTAAGCATATACAACTATCATGAAGAACCTTAAAAGAGCTGTTTAACAGCAGCTCTTTTGTATTTTTTCTCTTTGATTAATAAATCGATATAGTATTTTGGAGACAAACTAGTGTTATATATACCCAAACTCCAAAAGGATAGATACTTTGGAACAAAAAAAGGAAAAATTAAAAATGAGAAAAAGAGTTGAAGCAACAATTAGCGATATTAAAAAACTTTTCCCCAGAAAAATACACGCTGTGACATTGGAAGGGTTCATTATAAAGCTCACATTGTTTGTATTTGGATTTCAATTAAACAAAACTATTAACTAGCAACTGGAATTAATTATATGCTTTCGAATATAAAAGTCCAATACTTTTGAAATATATGCTTTTGAATGTAAATAGAAAAGGTATCACTCTATATCGAATTTTTATCAGAATATAGACAGTATATTACTAGTTTAATTTGACCTCTTTGTCCATAATTAAGGTTTGGGTAGGATATGCAAAATCAATCCCTTCTTTCTCGAAAGCAGAAAAGATTTCAAGATAGACTTCCTGCTGATTATCCATATAAATATTATAATCGGCATCGAGTACATAATATACAAATTCAAAATTCAGACTGAAATCACCATATCCCGAAAAGTGTCCCCTGTCAAATTGGAGCTGGGGTTTTGAGATTATAACTGTTTTTACAATTTTTGGTATTTCAGATAACTGCGAATGACTTGTCTGGTAGGTAACTCCCAAAGAAAAGACAACACGTCTTTTTTCCATTCTTTTATAGTTCCTCAATCTGGAATTGGTAAGGTCTGTATTGGAGCAGATAAGCTGTTCTCCGCTAAGAGTTCTAATACGGGTGGTTTTAATTCCGATATATTCAATAACTCCATTGTCAGGTCCCAATTGCACGAAATCACCAATTTCAAAGGGACGATCAAAAAAGATGACAAAATAACTGAAAAGATCCCCAAGCACAGCTTGCGCGGCAAGTGCAATCGCAATACCTCCGACACCTAATCCTGCAATCAGGGTGGTGACGTTGTAACCCATATTATCGATTAGAAATATAATACCGCAAATCCATATAATAATATTTACAATGGCAATAAGTCCTCCTGCCTGTTTTTGTTTACTTTCGCTTTCTTCTGATCTTTGAATGAAAGAATATACAAATTTTTTAAAGGCTGCGCTGATGATTTTTAGGATAAAATAGGTAAAGGCGAACATGTAGGCAACATGTATGATTCTGTCAATATTCTCAGGAAGTTTAAGAGTCTGTGATGCAAAATAAAAAGCACTGATATAAACTATAGGCAATACAGAGCTATCCACCACATCTATGATAAAATTATCCCAGGTAGTCTTGGTATTCAGTGTCCAGTTTTTGAGTCTTCTGATTACTATAACTCTCACTGCTTTTACAATAATTACAGATGCTATTATTATTGCCGCTGCTATAAGCCATGTTAAAAAAGTGTTGTCTAGAAAGGTTGTGTTTAAGATATCCATAAATAAGTTTTAATGTTTCGATTGGAAAAGATTAAACTAATGGAACACCAGCAGATTACAAAAGCATAAAATAGACGCAAATTTTGCTTATCAAGGTTTTTAGTTGAAAGAAGCTCAAGGAATGTTGTCTAAAGACAATGAAAGCTAGGGAATACTATTAAATATTAGAATCAACAGTTATTGATATAAGCAGTAACGAATTATTACACATCTATAATTTTGCAATAGGTGTACTGATAATTAGTATTTTCAAAGTTAACCATATAAAAAACCGATTCCAAGAAAAATGAGCAATAGTTCTATTTTTTCTTTCTAAAGATCTACAGATATGTAGCTGAATTCGTCATTTTTAGGACTTTGTCTGGGTAAAATATTAATTTAGACTTAACTTTGTTATTACGGTTTATAAAGCCTTATGAAAAAAGAAAATTTAAAAGTCTGAACCATTTCGCATAACTACATTTAATTTCTATGAAAAATCATATTACTAAAAAACTAAATGAGCTTCAGGCAACCGCCATCTGTGGTAACGATATTACCTCTTCCTGTCTTTATGTATCTGCTCTTACCATTGGTTATGCCGGTCAGTATGCATGGATCTCACTTTTAATAGTGGCATTTGTGCTGCTGCTTTTTCGGAAAATTTATGGTGAAGTTGTCGGCGCACTTCCTCTTAATGGAGGAGCGTATAATGTGCTACTCAATACATCGACAAAAAGGTTAGCTTCATTTGCAGCCATTCTTACTGTACTGTCTTATATGACAACAGCAGTAATATCAGCCACTGAGGCTATGCATTATCTACATACTATATTTGAGGGAATCAATATCCTTATGGCAGCGGCAGTGGTAATGGTTTTATTTACCTTACTTGCAATTGTAGGAATAGGCGAGTCGGCCATTGTAGCTGTCTGCATATTTGTATTTCATCTCCTTACACTACTATTGCTGGTTGGATTTTCAGGTTTTTTTATATTTTTCAATGGATTGGAAACTTTTCATCTTAACTGGGAACTGCCTATGAATTCCAATGGGATTTTATATACGCTTTTTCTGGGATTTTCTGCAGCAATGCTTGGTATTTCAGGTTTTGAAAGCTCTGCTAACTTTGTAGAGGAGCAAAAGGCGGGGGTTTTTCCCAAAACCCTCAGAAACATGTGGGCTATTGTCAGTTTTTTTAATCCTGTAATTGCCCTGCTGCTAATTGCTGTAATACCTATTGCACAGCTTGGAGATCACAAAGAATCGCTTTTGTCTTATCTCGGTCACACTACTGGAGGTGATTGGCTGGCATGGCTGATATCAGTAGATGCCGTTCTTGTTTTGTGCGGCGCAGTTCTTACTTCTTTTGTCGGGGTTTCAGGACTTCTGAAAAGAATGACTCTGGATAGGATACTGCCTAATTATTTTCTTAAAGAAAATAAAAAGGGGTCTAATTACAGGATCATTATTACGTTTTTTATACTTTGTCTGTCTGTTATGCTCGTTACAAAAGGCAGACTTGAATCATTAGCCGGTGTCTATACTTTTTCTTTTCTTGCCGTTATGGCACTTTTTGGAATTGGAAATCTGCTGTTGAAAATAAAACGCAGGAAACTGCCTAGACCTGAAAAAGCAAGGGGCATCGCAGTAGTGCTTGCCATAGCATTTATAATAATTGGATTTGCAGGAAATATAATTCTTAATGAGGCGGCTTTTTACACTTTCATCAATTATCTTATACCAGCAGTTTTATTAGTACTTATCATGCTCAATCGATCGTTGTTGATACAGACTATTGTGGATATTTTAGAATATTTCTACGAACCTGTCCGCAAGTTTGTCATTATAAGTAATCGTTATCTGAGAAAAATACAGAACAAAATCCATTCACAGGAATTTGTCTTTTTTACAAAAGGGGACAACGTGGCAATACTAAACAAAGTAATGCAGTATGTTCAGAACAATGAGACCACCAGAAAATTGAAAATTGTCAATGTTAGACAAATCGAGGAATGCAATGATGCACTTAAGAAAGATCTTGAAGTACTTGACAGAGCTTACCCTGAGATTCATATTGAGTTTGTAGAGATTGATGGTGTTTTCGGGCCAGATCTTATAGATGAATTGTCAGAGAAATGGATGATTCCTAAAAATTTTATGTTTATTGCCTCACCGGGTGATAAATTTTCCTATAGAATATCTGAATTGGGAGGCGTAAGACTTATTATGTAATATTGAAAAATCTGATTTATAAATCAGTAAGATTAATTTATCTTTTAAGATATCTTTTGATCATAAATATGGCTATTGGTACGCCAATAGCTCTGCCGGCTTCAACGTTTCTATTAAAACTGTAAAATATGGCATTTTTGGGATGTTCTTTTAGGCAAACGCAACAAGTATTGAATATCATTATCTTATTACATGTGTACTTACCATATATATTCATTCAAGATATATTGATTGTGATCATGTAAATAAAAAAAAAGCTAATGAAATGATAAGCAAATCACATCTTAATGGTAGATATAAGAAAATTTGAAAAAATAATAGTCTACCGGATATAAATGATGGAATTTATTTATTCCGGTAGACTAAATCTTTACTGTAATTTTAACTGAGATACTTCGTAAATAGGTTAAAACTTAAAACTTATTATTGATAATCAATTGTTCAGATTTGGAATTGAAATTATCTATTGTCGCTTGAAGCAGTAATTTTTCCTAATTGCAATCTGAAATCCGGTCTTTTTGTATCGAATATATCAACAAAAGTTTCTTTATTATCGGTTTTGGAATATACATTAAAAAATAAACTATTGCCATACCAGTGCTCTAAGTCTTCTTTGTTTCCCTGATCCTCTTTCAGGATGTTTGCCGTACAGAGATTAAAAAACATTTCCTCCAATTTAATTTTTTTGAGATTATCACCGTTAATCTCTATTTTGCTGTCCAATAAAACGGCAGGATTAAATCCTGAAATTACACTTCTCTTCATTTCAAGAGTGGCATTCTCAGCAATGTAAAGAGCTTCCTTAACAAGACCCGACTGAATATCCGTATTAATGTTTTCACTGTCATTGAGAATTGTGATATTGGCTGCCGAAACAAAAGTCTGCTTTTTGGTAAAATCGGTTTCATTTTTATTCTCATATGATTTTACGTCCAGACAGCGAGAACCATCTTTGTTACTTGATAAATAAGATGATCTTACCGCTAGTGAATTGTACAATCTGCATTGAACACCCTGAGTAAATTTATAGTCATCATTAATTGATTTATAAGAAACAAATTTAGTAGCATTTACATCACCTCCATAGAAAGCAAATGAGTTGCCGCCGCAATAGCTGACCATTATATTCTCTAATATTGTATGGCTGCCAACCCCTGCGATTGTCAAACCGTTGAATGTACCTGCACCCTTAATGTTTTTGCCTGCAAATTCGATTCTCACATATCTTAATATCCCGGAATTGGATGAAATATTATCACCTCCATATGTTGTTAATGCAGGATCAAGATCTACGTTATACGAACCAATATTTCCAAATTTATTGATAGGGGCATCACCAAGAAGTACGATACCTCCCCAGTCTCCTGCTTTTTTCATGCTGCGATTTGAAGTAAAAACAATTGGATCCGTTTCTAAACCATCTGCAATAAGCTGCGCACCTTTTGTAATGACCAGTGTTCCTTTTGTCTCGAAATCACCAATAATCAAGGTCCCGGGTTCGATTGTCAGAATGGCATTATTAGTGACATAAACGTTTCCTTGCAAAACATATATATTCCTTTTAAGAAGTTTAGTATTAACAGAAATATTTCCTGCCAAAATTTGGTTGGCTTCTCCATATTCTACTTTATGAGGCTTAAATTCAGACCAGTTTGAAAGCCAGTTTGTGTAACCAATAATTCCTTTCTCCTGTTGCCCACTCATACTTGCAACTGTTAAAAGAGCACATATAATTTGAGTAATTTTTTTCATGATAAGGTGTGTTTTATTTGATTATTTTTGAGATTTGTTTTTATGTTGAAAAAATCAATCTCTGAATATTTATTTTTTTTATTTATACAAGCCTGACCGCAAATATTTATAAAACAAAAGATTGTATCGTTTTTTTATTAATAGGGCAGGGGGCTAGTGTGTTAGTTTTGTAAAATACTTTCTAAAAATGTTATGATTATAAAAAAGTATTAGAGAAAACAATGAAAAATACGGAATTAAAAATAGAAAGTGAGGTGCTAGAAAAGCTGGTAGAGATGCAGATAAGTATAACGCTGAATCTGATAAATAGATGCAATACCATACATCAAGCGGTTTTTGAAGATCTTAAAATTAACTAATTTAATGAGGTATGGTGTCTTCAAAGTAATGCTTTCAGAAGTAGTAGCGCGGTATTTGAACTTCTTTTTAACTACAAAATAAAAATCTAAGTCTTTAGTTTGAACTCTGGATAATGCTGAATTGATCTGGATTTTACAACTTATAAACGAAGTGTGAGATTTTAATTTATCAAGCCCAGTATAGTATTTACTGCATTCCGCCCTGCTTATAAAAGCAAGAAGAAAAAAGAAAACAACACTTATGAACTTGATTTTTTTCATTCGGACATTTATGAATGTAAATTTGCTTACATCGGTGTTTCACAAATATAGTTATTTTTCAAAAATTAATTATTATAAATTTAAAAAAAATAATGAGAAATTTAAATAAAGTTGTAAAATATGCACACTTAAATATTTATTTGAGGTATAAAGAGATTTACATGGTTTTTTTAGGAATGTTTAGTCTGAGCGGTCTGTCAATGGATGGCAGAGATATACTAAAACTTTTAACATGGATTTTAATTTAAGACTTGTAATTTTTGGATTCCACTTTGATAATGTTTAGATTAGTATAAAAAAGAGCTTCAAAATGAATAAAATAACTGATCTGCTTAATCTGCGGGAAGGAGAGGACAATAAAGAAAAAACACTGGAAAGCGTTATTAAAAATATCAGCTTTAAAGGTGCTAATTTATGGATACTGGCATGTGCTATATTAATAGCATCTGTGGGTCTCAATGTAAATTCC
The DNA here is from genome assembly GCF_027111255.2 of Flavobacterium flavigenum. Classification (NCBI taxonomy): domain Bacteria; kingdom Pseudomonadati; phylum Bacteroidota; class Flavobacteriia; order Flavobacteriales; family Flavobacteriaceae; genus Flavobacterium; species Flavobacterium flavigenum. The sequence continues at coordinate 244,256 of NZ_CP114285.2, forward strand.
ACGGCAGTAATTATTGGCGCAATGCTTATCTCACCGCTTATGGGACCAATTGTAGGGGCTGGTTTTGCACTAGGTATTTACGATTTTACGCTTCTCAAGAAATCGCTGCGTAACCTGCTCACAGCGACACTTGTAAGTTTAACAGTTTCAACAATCTACTTTGCAGTAAGTCCGTTTAAGGACGTTCAGTCTGAACTTCTGGCACGTACTTCACCTAATATCTATGATATACTTATTGCTTTTTTTGGCGGTATTGTTGGAGTAATAGCTGTAACCAGAACAGAAAAGGGCAATCCTATTCCGGGTGTTGCGATAGCAACAGCACTTATGCCGCCTTTATGTACGGCAGGATACGGACTAGCCACGGGGCAGTGGACATTTTTCTTAGGTGCATTTTATCTATACTGTATTAATTGTGTTTTTATAGGAATAGCCACTTTTCTTATCGTTAAATATCTCAAATATCCTGCAAAAAGACAGGTTGATGAAAAACAGCAGAAACAGGTTCGTATCATCATTACGCTGCTCACAGCTGTTATGCTTATCCCAAGTGCTTATTTAGCGTTTTCACTTTATCGGGAACAGCAGTTTATAAAAAATGCCGATTTATTTATTGAAAATGAATTTGCTTCAAAAGGTTATACGGTAATATTTAAGAAAAGCGTCTTTACTCCAGCAAAAAAGACTCTGGAACTTGCTTTTCTAACGAAAAGGTTTTCAAAGAAAGAAATCAACCGATTTGATTCTATAATGGATAAAAATAGATTTTTGGCCGGAACAAATCTGATTATCCGCCAGGACACCACCGACAGGTTTAGTGCGCTGAAAGGTGATATTTTAAACCAGATCAAAGGAACAGAAAACCAGATTAATGCCAAAGATGTAAAAATTGCTCAGCTTGAAAAACAGCTGGCAGAAAATAGTTTTGATAATACAAGAATTTTAAAAGAATCCCGTATTCTTTATCCGTCTCTAAATGCGCTTTCTATTTCAAACCACAAACTGGTTAATCAAAAAGACAGCATTATAAATATAACTGCGGTACTGTATGAAGCGAATAAGGATCTTAGCTCTGAAGACAAAGAAAGATTCAGGAACTGGCTGCGACAGAGACTTTCATTAAAAAATGTCGAACTTTACAGAAAACAATGATTTTATAAAAAATAAATAGTTCTATTTATTTTTTTATATTTCTTCCAGAATTAATAAAAGCAGGCATATCTTTTTAAAAAGCATATTGATTTAGGAAAAATGTCTCTTTTTTTTGTTATATCTATTAAGAAGCATAAAACCGCAAATGCCTGATAAAATTGATGCCGTGAGAACCGCAAATTTTGCCTCTGTCTGAAATTCAGGGTTTTTAAAAGAGAGTAGTGCTATAAATATGGACATAGTAAAGCCTATGCCTCCTAAAATACCAAGGCCCAGTACATGTGGCCAATTTGTATTTTCTGGCAACTGGGAAATTTTCAATTTAACAGCGATCCAGGACATAAAAAAGATGCCTGCAGGCTTGCCCAGAAATAAGCCTAATACAATTCCGAGTCCTAAACTTCCTAAAAGTCCCTCGATCATTCCGCTTTGAAATGTTATATTCGTATTGGCTATTGCAAAAATAGGCATTATTACAAAATTTACAGGATGGGTAAGCATATGTTCAAGTTTTTCAAGCGGTGACTCGCTGTCATCTTCATTTGTAGGAAGTGTCAAAGCAGTAAGAACACCTGCAATGGTGGCATGGATTCCTGAATGGTGTATAAAATACCACATAAAAATTCCTGGAATAATATAAAAGAAAAGGTTTTTTAAGCCCATGCGATTAAAGATAATCTGAAGAAGAAAAATCGCTGCCGCATAACCAAGATAATTGAAATGAATTTCGCTGGAATAAAAAACAGCGATTACTAAAATTGCAATCAGGTCATCCACAATAGCCAGTGCAGCCAAGAAAATTTTAAGGCCTGCAGGAACCTTATTTCCTAAAAGAGAAAGTATACCTAACGCAAATGCAATGTCAGTAGCCATCGGAATACCCCAGCCGGCACTGGTCTGCGGGTTCGATGAATTGAATAATGCATAGATCAACGCCGGAACAGCCACACCGCCAAAAGCGGCAAGTACTGGAAGTGAAGCCTGTTTAAAGCTTGAAAGTTCACCTTCTATAATTTCTCTTTTGATTTCTAATCCAACCAGTAAAAAGAAAATGGCCATCAAACCGTCATTAATCCATATCAAAACAGGATATTTTAAGCTTATTGAGCTGAATTCTGCTCCCAGTTCATAATTTAAGATATTCGAAAACTGCTCTGCGAGGGAGGAGTTTGCAATTATCAAAGATATGATTACACATAGAAGTAAAATAATTCCTCCTGCTGAAGATGACATAAAAAAATGCTTGAAGCTTTTTAGATTGATTAATTTTTCCATATCTGCAAATTTAGGTATGAATTAATGAAAAAGCAAAGTTGCGCTTTAATCATTTTGCTTTTGTCAGCAATATTTATGTAATGATGCGACGTAAATGGTATAATGAATAACAAAAATAGATTTAATTATATACAATTATAATGACAGTTGGCTAGTAAAACTTTAAACATAAAAAAGATTTATAATCTGTATATATTTTAATTTTCCAATTCAACATTATTATTCATTAAACTCCATTCATCTCGAAAATCATAAATTTTGGATAAAAAATTATGACATTTTGAATTATGAAACACAAATAAATATAAAATAACAAATCTCAAAAAAATGTATTTTTTTTGCATGTTTTTAGAGAATCTTTTCTTTAAATTTGTGACTGCTATGAAAAATTGGTGCATTAAACTTTTACTTTCAGTTGTCATCCTCATAAATGGATATGGCAATGTTTACGCACATTCTGCCTCTTCAGGTGTGAACTATTTTTCTTCTTCATTAATTTTCAAAACAGATTTTCCTAACGCACACCAAATAAACAGAGGTCGTTTGTTTGAATCTTTTAAAAGAAAAATCTGCCTTTTCGACAACGAAGAAAATGAAGACAATTTTTCTGGAGCTCAAAAACAACTTGTAAAGAATAACTACTTTTTAATTTTTCAAAGCAGTGATCATTATGTCGCTTCTGCGACTGCTTTTACACAAAAGGTAAAGGACTGCAAATTTTTCAATTTACTTGATAATAAGGTATATCTGTTATTTCAGGTTTTCCGAATTTGATTTTTAAGGCTGTTTTCAACTAACAGCTGATTCCCTTATTGTTTCTATCCTTTATTCTGTTTTTCGGAAATAGACGGATATAAGCTTCTATGGCCTGTTTTCAAAGGTCTTTACACTTAAAAATCAAAAATAAATTACATTTTAAATGCTGCAATAATTATGAAAAGAATTTTCATGATCGTGAGTTTGTGCACTTTAGTTTTTACAAGCTGTAACTCCAAAAAAGAAGAAGAAAAAGAGGAAAAGACCAGATTTCTGGTTACCAATCCAATTGAAAAAGATACTACAATTACCAAAGATTATGTGTCGCAAATACATTCCATTCAACATATTGAAATAAGAGCCCAGGAAAGAGGTTATCTGGAAAAAATTTATGTTGATGAAGGACAAATGGTCAAAAAAGGGCAATTGTTATTTAAAATCATGCCAGCCCTTTATGAAGCCGAATTAAAAAAATCGAAAGCAGAGGTAAGTTTTAGCACCATTGAATATCAAAATGCTAAAAAACTGGCTGACGAAAAAGTAGTTTCTCCAAACGAACTGGCAATGGCAAAAGCGAAGTTAGAAAAAGCAGATGCCGAAATGGCTTTAAGTAAAGTTCATCTTCAGTTTACTGAAATCAGAGCGCCTTTTGATGGTATTATAGATAAGTTTCATGTTCGTCAGGGAAGTTTAGTAGATGAAGGAGAACTGCTGACAGAACTGGCAGACAACAGTTCAATGTGGGTCTATTATAATGTGCCGGAATCCGAATATCTGGATTATCAGGAAAAGGCTGGTAAAAGCGGCAAAATGAAAGTCAATCTTTTAATGGCCAACAACAAGAAATTTCAATATACGGGAATTGTAGAAACCATTGAAGCTGATTTTGATAACGAAACCGGAAATATTCCTTTCAGAGCTACTTTCCCTAACCCAAAAAGATTATTAAGACACGGAGAAACAGGAAGCATTCAAATGCCTATAGAACTTAAAAAAGCCATGCTGATTCCGCAGAAAGCGACTTTCGAAGTTTTAGATAAAAAATATGTGTATGTGATTGATAAAAACAATGCTGTAAAATCCAGAGAGGTTGTTATTGCTGCAGAAATGCCACACTTGTTTGTTATAAAAGAAGGTTTGTCTCTTGATGATAAAATACTTTTAGAGGGGCTTCGTCTTGTTAAAGAAAATGATAAAATCAACTACGAAGTGGTAAAACCCCAATCGGTTCTGTCCAATTTAGAACTATACGCAGAATAACCGAATCTAAAACAAGAACACATGTTTAATAAATTTATACATAGACCCGTATTTGCAATTATAATCTCGATTATAATTGTCTTTTTAGGTACGCTGTCCATTAAACAGCTTCCTATATCACAATTCCCGCAAATTGCGCCCACAACCGTAAATATCTTTATTGCGTATCCGGGAGCAAGTGCCGATGTGTTGGTAAAATCTACTTTAATTACCTTAGAGAATTCTCTTAACGGTACACAAGGTGTGCGTTATATGGCAACTGATGCCACAAGTGCGGGAGAAGCAACACTTAGAATCATATTTGAACCAGGAACCGATCCTAATGAAGCTGTAATTAGAGTCAAAACTAGGGTAGATCAGGTAATGCCATTATTACCTGAACTGGTTCAGCGTGAAGGTGTTGTTATTACACCTATTCAGCCCAGTATGCTGATGTATGTCAACCTTTATTCAAAAAGCAAAAGCATGGATGAGAAATTTCTCTACAACTATGCCGATGTAAAAATGATTCCCGAAATCAGCCGTGTAAAAGGTGTGGCAAGAACCCAGATTTTAGGAAGCCGTAAATATGCGATGCGTGTATGGCTGAATCCCGACCGAATGAGAGCCTATAAAATCTCTGTCGAAGAAGTTATGGAAGCGCTTCAGGAACAAAGCATTATTGGACGTCCGGGAAGATTGGGACAAAGTTCCGGGATTGCAGCACAGTCGTTAGAATATGTATTGACTTATAAAGGAAGATACAACGAACCTAAAGAATATGAAAATGTAATTGTACGTGCCAATGCAGAAGGAGAAAGCATTCGCTTAAAAGATATTGCAAAAGTAGAACTGGGAAGTGAATTCTTTGATATTTATTCGAATCTTGACGGTCATCCTTCTGCTGCAATTGTATTAAAGCAGAATTACGGCAGTAACGCCAGCGATGTAATCAATGATGTGAAAGCGAAACTGGAAGAAATGAAAGCCAGTTTTCCGCCGGGAATGGATTATAAAATCAGTTATGACGTTTCGCAGTTCTTAGATGCTTCTATCGATCAGGTGGTGCATACTTTAAGAGATGCCTTTATTTTGGTGGCTTTAGTTGTATTTATCTTTTTAGGAGACTGGCGATCGACTTTAATTCCAATTATTGCTGTTCCGGTTTCTTTGGTCGGCGCTTTCTTTGTGATTCAGATGTTTGGAATGTCAATTAACCTGGTGACTTTATTCTCTTTGGTATTAGCCATCGGAATTGTGGTGGATAATGCCATTGTCGTCGTCGAGGCCGTCCATGCCAAGTTTGAAGAGTTTCCGCATATTACACCTTATCAAGCCGTAAAATTAGTATTGGGAGAAATTGGAGGAGCCATTATCGCCATTACTGCCGTTATGGTTTCTGTGTTTATTCCGGTTTCGTTTATGTCGGGACCCGTAGGAACTTTTTATAGACAATTCTCGGTTACGATGTCAAGTTCGATTATCATTTCAGCCATTGTAGCCTTGACTCTTACTCCGGTTCTCTGTGCCATTCTTTTGAAAAACAATCATGGCAAAGAGAAAAAAGGAAATGTGCTGACAAAATCACTTGATGCCTTTAACCGATGGTTTGAAAGACTTACCGGTAGATATGTAACGGTTTTAAAAGCAATTGTAAGCAGAAGAGTTTTAACTTTTGGAATCCTAATTGCTTTCTGTGCATTTATTTTTATTGAAAATCAAGTCCTGCCTTCCGGATTTATTCCAAGTGAAGATCAGGGAACTATTTACGGAATCATTCAGACGCCGCCGGGAGCTACTTTAGAGAGAACCAACCAAATTGCGCAAAAACTGCAGAAAATCTGTGAAAAAGTAGAAGGCGTTGAATCGGTTTCTTCATTGGCTGGTTACGAAATTATGACAGAAGGACGTGGTTCTAATGCCGGAACTTGTTTGATTAACTTAAAATCATGGTCCGACAGAAAACATTCTGTGAGAGAAATCATGGAAGAGTTAGAAAAGAAATCAAAAGATCTGGGTGCTGTTGTGGAGTTTTTTGAACCGCCTGCAATCCCGGGGTTTGGTTCTTCAGGAGGTTTTTCTATGCGTTTATTAGATAAAACAACAGGTACAAACTATCAGGAATTTGATAAAATCAACAAGCAGTTTATGGCCGAATTAGGCAAACGCAAAGAGCTTTCCGGTCTGTTTACTTTCTTCGCAGCCAATTATCCGCAGTATGAACTGGAGATTAATAATGATTTAGCGATGCAGAAAGGCGTTTCTATTGGTAAAGCGATGGAAAACCTGAATATCTTAATGGGAAGTACGTACGAACAGGGATTCATCAAATTTGGACGTTTCTTTAAAGTGTATGTTCAGTCTGATCCAAAATTCAGAAGACTTCCGTCAGATGTATTGAATCTTTTTGTGAAAAATGATCACGGAGAAATGGTTCCGTATTCTGCTTTTATGACACTGAAAAAAACACAGGGACCAAATGAAATTACCCGTTACAATATGTACAATTCTGCAGCCATTCAGGGACAGCCGGCCAGCGGATATACCACAGCTGATGCTATTAAAGCAGTTCAGGAAACGGCCCTTAAAACACTTCCGAAAGGATATGATATTGCCTGGGAAGGTCTTTCTTATGATGAAGCTGGAAGAGGAAACGAATCTATCTATATCTTTTTAGTGGTTTTAGCTTTTGTGTATTTTGTTTTAGCGGCGCAATACGAAAGTTTTATTATTCCGTTGTCAGTTATTTTATCTATTCCTGTGGGAATCTTAGGTTCTTTTGTAATTCTGCAGATGATGGGACTGCAAAACGATATTTATGCTCAAATCGGATTGATTATGCTCGTCGGACTGCTCGGTAAAAATGCTGTGTTGATAGTCGAATTTGCTGTCCTCAAACATCAGCAGGGCGCGACAATATTAGAAGCTGCAATTGAAGGTGCAAAAGTACGTTTTAGACCAATCTTAATGACTTCTTTTGCGTTTATTGCTGGTTTAATTCCATTGATTTTTGCTTCCGGAGCTGGTGCCATCGGTAACAGGACTATTGGTGGATCTGCTTTAGGCGGAATGCTTTTCGGAACTATTTTCGGAGTAATTATAGTTCCCGGACTGTACTACATTTTTGCTTCAATGGCTGAAGGCAGAAAACTAATTAAAGGAGAAGAAGAAAGTTCATTATCTGATGATTTTATGCATCATGTAGATGATTTTTCAACAAACAATCAAACGGAGGAAAATGAAGAATAACAGAAATATAAAATACGCAGGTCTTGCCTGCGTATTACTTACTATAGCAGGCTGTAAAACAACTGCTATTGTAGAAAAAACAGAAAACAAAACGGTACCTGAAAACTATGCCAATAATAGTTTAGACACCCTAAATACGGGAAAAGTAAAGTGGAGAAGTTATTTTACAGATGAAAATCTGGAAAACCTGATTGATATTGCACTGAAAAATAATCAGGAATTAAATATTACACTTCAGGAAATTGAAATTGCGAAAAGCGAAGTCAAATCGCGAAAAGGAGAATACCTGCCATTTGTTGGCTTTAATGCCGGAGCTGATCTTACCAAATCAGGAAGATATACCAGTACGGGTTCAGGAGAAGCAACAACCGAAATTATGCCCGGCAGAGAAACTCCGGATCCGCTGCCCAATTATCGTTTTGCACTGACTTCAAGCTGGGAAATAGATATCTGGAACAAACTTCATAATTCAAAAAAAGCAGCTTTAAATCGTTATTTAGGCTCTATTGAAGGAAAGAATTTTGTAATCACAAATTTGATTGCCGAAATAGCTGATTCGTATTACGAACTTTTAGCATTAGATAATCAATTAGAAATTATCGAACAAAATATTGATATTCAAACTAATGCTTTAAAGATTGTAAAAATACAAAAAGAAGCAGCAAGGGTTAACGAACTGGCTGTACGCAGATTTGAAGCACAAATTTTAAACACTCAAAGCCTTCAGTTTGATATTCAGCAGCGGATTACGGAAACCGAAAACAGAATTAATTTTCTTTTAGGACGTTTTCCTCAGAAAATTGTTCGAAACAGCAGTACTTTCAGTACTATAACTCCTGCGGATGTTCATGCGGGAGTACCGTCTCAGCTTTTAGAAAATCGGCCAGACATTAAAAAAGCAGAAATGGAATTAATCGCTGCAAAGCTGGATATTAAAGCCGCTAAAGCTAAATTTTATCCATCGCTTGGTATTTCAGCAGGAATAGGATATGAAGCTTTTAATACCAAATATCTGTTGACATCACCAGAATCATTATTGTATTCAATAGCAGGCGATTTAGTCGCTCCGCTGATTAATAGAAATGCAATCAAAGCGGAGTATATTTCTGCAGGTGCCAAACAAATTCAGGCTGTTTACAATTATGAAAGAACTTTGGTAAATGCTTATGTAGAAGTAGCCAATCAGTTGTCTAAAATTCAAAATACGGCAAAAAGCTATGATTTAAAGTCAAAACAGGTCGAGGCCTTAAACGAATCTGTTCAAATATCAAATAACTTATTTAGTTCTGCCAGAGCAGACTATATGGAGGTTTTACTGACTCAGAAAGATGCTTTAGAATCTAAATTTGAACTTATTGAAACTAAAAAACAGCAGATGAGTGCTTTTGTAAATATTTACAAAGCATTGGGAGGAGGCTGGAATTGATTTTTTTTTTAATTTATTGTAGTGAAAGAGGTCTTCGTTTCTAGAAGGCCTTTTTTGTAAACTATTAAAATGAAGATTAAAATTAAGTAATTTATTGATAAAGTATCGATTGGCACTTGTGCTGTTTTTTAAATTAAAGCTCAAAGAAAATGATAACTTTTCAAAAATTGGATTATCAATAAAAATAATCTCCCGAAATTCCGTAACTTGATATTTTATTTACTATATGGCAGTTTATCTGTTATTATAAAATTAACCATCCGTTAGGTGAAATTCGGAAATTCTATATTTTGACGATGATTAAACGAATTCGTTATCACGAAAGCGCTGATAAAAACAGATTTTTTAAATTAAAAACAAAAATCCGCGTTTAATCCGCGTTTAAATTTTAAAAACTGCATTGTAAACATAATTACACCCAACAGGTTAAATTAACTTTATAATTACACTGCATATAATTTTACCCTTATGCTTAAAAAACATCTTCTTAAACTTCAATCATTATTATTTTGGGGTCAGGAAAAATTAACTCCTAAACAATTTATATTTCTTTCAAGTGTGCTGGTCGGAATAAGCGCAGCCTTTGCAGTAATTATTCTAAAAGCTTTCGCACACTCTGTTTATACATTTGCAGCTTACATCAACGGTATTTTAAAGCTGAGCTACTCAAATATTCTGCTTCCGATTATTGGTATAGTGCTGACCGTTTTTGTAGTTAAAAGAGTATTAGGGGGTACCATCGAAAAAGGAACTTCTCAAATATTACATGCAGTTGCAAGAAAAGGAAGTTATATTCCGAAAAAGCAGATGTATGCACAGATTATAACAAGCTCATTAACAGTAGGTCTTGGAGGTTCTGCAGGTTTGGAAAGTCCTATTGTGGTAACAGGAGCAGCTTTTGGTTCCAATTATGCCCAGCAGTTCAGGCTGGGATATCAGGGAAGAACACTGCTTATCGGCTGCGGGGTATCAGCTGGTATTGCCGCTGCTTTTAATGCTCCAATTGCAGGGGTTCTTTTCGCAATAGAAGTGCTTCTTGTTGATGTAACGATTTCTGCTTTTACCCCCATAATGATTGCAGCGGCGACAGGTACGCTTGTTTCGACTTTAGTGCTGAACGAAAATGTATTGCTCTCCTTTAAAGGCCAGCAGACATACGATTATCACAATATTCCGTTTTATATTCTTTTGGGGCTTTTTACAGGTTTTCTTGCGGTATTTTATTCAAGAAATTTTCTAAAAACGGAGCACTATTTTTCAAATTTAAAATACGGAATATATAAAAAAGCATTTGTAGGGGCTTCTATATTGGCGCTTTTAATATTTGTAATACCAACACTCTTTGGTGAAGGATATGAAAGTATTAAAACCCTTGCAGATAAAGATCCGGGTATTTTGCTGGAAAATACATTATTTGCTGATTTTAGAAATAATAATTGGGTACTTTTAGTGTTCGTTGGCGCGTCAATGCTTTTTAAAGCATTTGCATCTGGTATAACTTTAGGAAGTGGAGGAAATGGAGGAAATTTTGCACCATCTTTATTTTTAGGATCCTATGCAGGTTTCTTTTTTTCAAAAGTGCTGAATCTTATCGGTTTTACAGATCTTCCTGTGAGTAATTTTGCAATGGTTGGTATGGCCGGAATCCTGAGCGGTCTTTTTCATGCACCTTTAACAGCCATATTTCTTATCGCAGAAATTACAGGCGGTTATGATTTAATGATACCACTTATGATCGTGGCATCCACGAGTTTTGCTGTTTCTAAACGATTTGAGATTCACTCTTTGGATGTAAAGAATCTAGCCAAAAAAGGTAATGCTTTTACTAGTAATAAGGATAGAAATATTCTCTGGACTTTGAGTATTGAGGATATTATATCAATAGATTTTGTTTCTGTTTCAGCAAATGACAGTATTAAAGAAATAGCAGGATTAGTAGCAAAAGAAGGGCAACTTATATTTCCGGTATTATCTGAGAATAACACTTTAGAAGGCCTGATTTATTTTAAAGATATAAGATCTGTAATTTTCAGCGATACTGGTATAGAAAATATTTTTGTTAAAGATTTAATGGTACAATCAGATTATATTGCTGCATTTTCCGATAGTATGGAATCTATTATGGATAAATTTGAAAAAAGTGGGAGAGATACTATTCCGGTGGTTATTGATCAGAAATATTGTGGTTTTGTAAACAAATCAATTGCTCTTGAAGCTTATCGAAACAAATTGAAATCGATGACGTTTGAATAAATATACCAATTTTGAAATGAGGTTTCATTTTCTGAAATTGAACAGCAATTAGAGAAAAAACAAGGATATTATAAAGTCATAATTTCTCTTCATTCTGGGGTTCGAATCCTGTTAAGTTATCGAATAACAAATCAACCATTTGTATTGTTTTTCATGTAAATATACAATGATGCAGTTGGCTCTTTGTTTTAAAATTAATGAGTTAATATATATATATATGATTAACAATAATTTAAAGGCAATGAAAAACGGGACAAAAGATGATTTTTATCTTTTGTCCCGTAGATTGACCCTCACGGAACAATTTACAAACCATTTTATGAATGATTTAAAGAAGTTGGCTTACTTTTCAATTGATTTGTAAGATAATTATTTTATATTTTGACTCAAAAACGGTTTGTATGTATCGTAAGGGTTAAATGTTAAAAAGATTTAAAATATAATCATTCGATTTGCATAAGAGAGCCTCTAACAAAGAATAAAATCAAAATCAATTTTGGAGGTAGAGTTTATTTTTAAATAAAATTAAATTATAGCTTTTAGATTATATTCAGCAAAATTCGTTGAGAAATATGTTTTCTACAATAGCAAATATGTAAATATTCTCCTGCCAATCAATACTGCTTTTTCTTTAATATTCAGTTAAAAGGAAAGATTTATAATGCCACTTTTTTAAGAGTTGAAAAATATTTGCCTACTTCAATATCTTCAAAATCCTTTGCTGCTTTTTCTTGCACATCGACATCTTTAGTATGAAGAATGTGAGATATATAAGTTAATTTTCTACGAACATTTTCAATTAAGTCACTCCATCTCATAACCCAAATTTCAATATTTTTATTTTCATTTCTAAAATAAAAATATGGATTGTCTTCATTTCTTCTATTGCCATTAAGATGATTCTGTGATGTAAAAGGTTGGGACAGTAAAGAGATATATTTTCAAATATCTTAGATTTTGACTTAACGGGACTCGAACCAAATTTTCTTGTAATTACAGGAGCTTAAAAATTGAAGCAATTGAAACAAAATTTATCGAACCACAAAAATAGCCGAGAATTTAGATTTCTCGGCTTTTGATTTTTTAGTAGCCATGCCCGAACAAATGTCGAACTTTTTTGTAGAAGATTTAGAACGTTTATTGAATATTTCTTTATAAAACATATTCGCTCTTTTTTAATGGGATTAATCATTATTATCAATCTAAAATCCACTTTGTCAACAAGATTAATTATTTCGATCAAATCATTTGCTTCCCCATACTATCCAATAGTTAGAAGTGAAAAAAGTATTTAAATTAGTTTATCTTAACCAAATGAGCTTCAATTTCAGCTCTATTAGATTCGTATTGAGCAGGAAGTTTTAAGTTTTTACCTAATTCTTCTAAGCTTTCGTCTACGGTAAATCCAGGATTATCGGTAGCGATTTCGAATAAAACACCGCCTGGTTCTCTGAAATATAGAGAGTGGAAATAGTTTCTGTCAATTTGTGGTGTAATAGACAATCCGTATTCTTCGATTTTTTCACGGAAGTGCATTAAAATTTCATCATTTTTAACTCTAAAAGCTACGTGATGCACAGAACCATTAGCAACATGTCCACGTTTTTCGTCTGCCAATTCAACCAAATCTACAATTGCTGCATTTTCTACAGTATCAGTTGCATAACGGTAACGATTAACATCCTGATCGATTAATTTATAACCAAATATTTCAGTCAAAATCGCTGCTGTTGGTTTAATATCATTTAAAGTCAAAGTAATGTTATGAAAACCTCTTGTCGCTGCATCTGCTTTTACTTCTTCAGTTTCCCAAGGTTTTCTGTTATCTTCTGTTTTAGATTCGATTAACTCTAATTTTAAACCGTCTGGATCTAAGAAAGTCAAATATTTTTCTCCGAATTTTTCAGCAGGTTTGTTGTAAATTACATTATACTGCTCAAAACGTTTCTGCCAGAAATCTAAACTTCCTTTTGGAACAGAATAACCAATTTCGGTTGCCATTCCAGAACCTTTTCTTCCTTGCTGAATTCCTTCTCCCCAAGGGAAAAAAGTCAAGATTGTTCCGGCGCTTCCCACTTCATCACCAAAGTAAAAATGGTACGTTCCCGGATCGTCAAAATTTACCGTTTTTTTGATAAATCTTAATCCTAATATATTTGAATAAAAGTTGAAATTACGTTTAGCATCACCTGCGATTGCAGTAATATGGTGTAAGCCTAAAATTTTATTTTCCATGGTATTTATGTATTAAATTGTTGTTTGATTTTCTTTTACAAATTTACGGCGGTTATGGCCGCGCATCGATTAACCTAGATTAAGAAATAAAAAAGGGATATTTTTTTATTACCTAAATTATATCCAAATAATATTCCAGTTGAATTAATGTGCTGTAAAACAAAGGTTTTTTATTCCTTCGTTGTTTTTAGTTATACGATATATCGTAATTTTATATCTCGAAAATGCTTTATTTCAAAAATCAATAGTAATTTAAATCAGGCTATTTCTTAAATTTACCTTTTACCCAATAAATACCACGTCAAAAAATAAGTATGGAAAAGCCAGCAGATCAAACCGCAATTATGCTCAACAGATTGCAGGAGAGAGAAAAAGAGCAAATGTTGGTTTTGTCTATTTGCAAATGGCTTTCTGAAGCTTTGAGCAAAGAAGAATTTCACGTGGTTGTAAATGATGTTTTAAAAGAGCATTTTTTGTTTGAAGATTTTATTTTCGCTTTCGCGGAAGAGAATCAAACGGATTACGAAATCTTCTATCAATTCTCAGATCAAAAAAATACAGAAAACAAAACCTACAGTATAAATGACGGTTTTTTTGATGTTTGTCTGGATGCTGCCGATTCTGTTATTTTCGACTTAAAAACTTTAACAGAAAGAAAAAACAAACTTCCCGATTATCTTCATTCCATAAAAAATAAAAATTTCAAAAACGGAATCGGAATTTGCCTGCCGTCTATAAAAGGAAATCAAAGTGTGCTTTTTCTATTCTTTAAAAATGCGGTAACTTTTACCAGAGAATCCAATCGAATTATTCGTGGAATTGCTTCACAGCTTTGTATAACAGTTAGAAATATTAAATTATCTGAAGAATACGAAAGCAGCCTAAAAGAATTGCAGTCTTTGAAAAATAATTTAAGCGAAAGAAAATCGGAACCAAAACTTATAAAAGAAGAAAATTTTCTTGAAATTGTCGGCAACAGCCAAGTCATGCAAAAGGTTTTTGAATTGGTAAATCAAGTGGCTCCGTCGCAATCTACTGTTTTAATTTTGGGTGAAACGGGAACAGGAAAAGAACTAATTGCAAACGCCATTCATCATTTATCATCGGTTTCTAATGAAAAAATGATCAAAGTAAATTGCGCTTCTATTCCCGAAAGTTTAATCGAAAGTGAATTATTCGGACATGAAAAAGGCGCATTTACGGGAGCTACAGATTTAAAAATTGGAAAATTTGAACTAGCCAAAAACAGCACTATTTTTCTGGATGAAATAGGAGAACTGCCTTTCGAACTGCAAGGGAAATTACTTCGAGTTCTTCAGGAAAAAGAAATAGAAAGAATTGGCGGTCGAAATGCTATAAAAGTAAATGCAAGAGTTATCGCAGCAACCAATAAAGTACTTGAAAAAGAAGTAGCCGAAGGTCGTTTTAGAAGCGATTTGTTTTATCGTTTGAATGTGTTTCCGATTTCACTTCCGGCGTTGCGTGAACGCCCGGAAGATATAGAAGTTCTGGGGAATTTTTTCTTAGAAAAACATTCACAGAAAATCGGAAAAAAGATAAAAGGATTTTCTAAAAAAGTACTTAAAAGCATGACCGCAAATCCGTGGCCGGGAAATGTGCGCGAACTCGAAAATATGGTAGAACGCAGTATTTTGTTTGCAAAAGATGACGTAATCAAAGAAATGATTTTTTCGAAAGTTTTTATCACAGAATCTCAAAATGCAGAAAATGAACTTTACACCAAAACTTTACAGGAAGTAGAAGCAGAGCATATTTTGAAAGTTTTAAAAAAATGTGGCGGAAGAATTTCTGGTCCTCAAGGCGCTGCAGTTTTATTAGATCTACCTCCAACAACGCTTATTTCTAAAATGCAGAAATTAGGGATTAAGAAAAAGTATTTTTAGGATATTTTATTCCTGAGCGATTTTTATTTTTCCTGAAGAAATGGCCCAAAAAATCAACAGCATCATATTGATGGCCAATGCAATTGTGGGAAACTGAAACGAAATTCCGAAAGCAATTAAATACGTTGGAAATCCGTAGAGATAATTATTTGTGATTTTTTTAATCGCCGAATCGGTAATTCCTGGACGAAGCAGTTTTTTGTTATGGCTCGCAATAAACCATAAAAGGTTGTACGAAATATTAATTAAAACAAAGATTCCTGTATAAACTGCAACTGCAATATTGGAAGCTTCGCCATCAAAAAATCGTGCTAATAACGCAGTTGGATAGGAAACGGCTGAAACCAGAAAAAGAATCAATCCGTTGGCAAACATGATTCCGGTATTGCGGCTGTAAATCTGTTTGAAAATCTTGTGATGATTGACCCACATGATAAAAATACTGAAAAAAGAAAGCGTAAAAGCCAGATAGGTTGTCCATTCGCTTTTTAGAAAAGCCAATAATTCACTGCTGGTTTTTACAATTCCAATTTCGGGCGCATGAAGGTCTAGCACCAAAAGTGTTATCGCAATCGCAAATACGCCATCGCTGAAACCTTCTATTCTTGCAGTTTCTTTTTCCATTTTTTATGATTTGTTTGGGTGTAATTTAAATTCAAAGTATTTTGACGCGGATAAAACAGATTCGTTATCACGAAGACGCGGATTTACACAGTTTTTTCTCTAAAAATTGTAAATAGATCTGCGTAAATCAGCGTTTTTGCGTTAGCAAATCAGTTTTATCCGCGTTCTTGTAACTAGTGATTTAGTTTAATAAATATCGATTTTCGAAGTTTTGGTTCGATATTTTTTGTTTTGTGTCCTTTCCCGGTTGTGTCTTCAACCAATAATATTGAACCTGTTTCAAAAGTTCTTTTTTCTCCCAATGAAGTTTCGATTTCTACGCCTCCGTCCAGTAAAACAATATATTGACGGTCGGGCTCATTGTGAAAATCGTAATCGTAAGAAGGTTTTACTTCTCTAAAAACGATCGATTTTACAGGTTCATCTTCATACAAAAAGCCGATGTCGCCATTATTTTTTAACGGAACTTCAAAATCTTCAAAATGACTTTCACCATTTTCGCCGCTGTAAACTCGCGTAATCTGGATCATTATTTCTTAGAAAAAATAAGCTGGTTTGCGAGATCAATTTCATCCTGACTTATGGTATGCCCCATATTGTCGTAGATTTTTTTGGTCACATTGGCGCCCAGTTTTTTCAAAAGTGCTTCAGAATCATTTACTCTTTCCACAGGAACATGAAAATCAGGATCGCTGGTACCGATGAAAATTGGTGTATTTTCAAAGTTTCCGTGATAATGTTCTTCGTAAACTTTATCGCCGATAAGTCCGCCTGTAAAAGCTACGACACCACCATATTTTGCTGCATTTCGTGCTGTAAATTCTAAAGCAAGACAAGCGCCCTGCGAAAATCCTAAGAAATAAATATTCTCTTTTTCGATTCCGTTTTGCTGTACCGCAACTAAAACCTGATGTATTGCTTCTAAAGATTTTGAAAAAGAAGGTTCGTTTTCGTTAATCGGAGCTAAAAACGAATAGGGATACCATGTTCTGTTTTCTGCTTGCGGCGCTACCAAAGCAAATTTTTCTACATCAAGATATTTGGCAATCGATAAAATATCGTGTGAAGTTGCACCACGTCCGTGAAGCATGATTAAAGCTTTTTTGGCTTCGTTTAAAGGAACGCCCGCTGTAATTGTATCTAAGTTCATAAGCTTTGTTTTTAATTATTTTTTCCAGATATCTTGATATTCGTCTGGATGTCTTGTGAATTGTGCGTGTACGTAAGGACAAAGTGCTTTAACCATCATTTTATGTTCGCGAACATAAGGAACCATTTCTTCAAGAAGTCTTTTTGCATAACCTTTTCCTTCCGCTTCTGGTTCAACACCTGTGTGGTAAACAGTTAAGACATCATCTTTTATACTTATAACCATTTCACCTAGTTTTTTTCCGTCAACATAAAGATTAAAAGCGCCGTGTTTTTTTTCGTCTAATTCTAGTTTTATTGTTTCCATAGTTTTTTGATTTTTTAACCGCAAAGTTCGCAATGAATTACGCAATGTTCGCAAAGTTTTGTTTTTATGTGTTGGTTTTATAGTTACAAAGTTCGCTAAGCTTACGGTTAAGTCAGCTTAATCTAGATTAATAAGAATCCTTTTTTTCATTTTAGTTTTATGCTACTTGCCGCAAAGGCGCAAAGACACAAAGTTTTTTATGTCTAGTTTGTCATCCTATGTTTGCATAAACATCGAAGATTTAGTTTTTAAGTAAATTTATAATGAAAAATTTTCAACAGAAGAAAGGGAAAGATAAAAACTGAGTATTGTCATTTGTCTTAAAAAGACTGTTCGAAATGGTAGTTCCTTCCCTCTCTGCTTTTGAGCTTGGACAGTTCATTAGGCTAAGAGCCTGTATTTAGGATTGATAAGCTAATAGCAGATTTCTTCCGTTTACTTTACCTAAAAACAAAGTTATGACAAAAAACAAAAATTACATTGGTATCGATATATCAAAATTAAGTTTTGATGTTGCCATTAAAAATGAAAGAGATAAATATTCACATTACAAGTTTAGTAATGATAATGAAGGCTTTGCAAGTTTTAAAAAACTGCTTAATGAAGATTTGGATGTTTGTGTAATGGAAGCCAGCGGACCATACTATCTAAAATTAGCGCAATACTTATTTGATCAGAATCTATTTCTTAGTGTTGTAAACCCTTTGGTTATAAGACGTTTTAGCCAGATGCGACTGTCTCGAACTAAAACAGATAAGAAAGATGCTGTAATTATTGCAGAATATGGAAGGGCTGAAAATCCGGGTCTATGGAAGCCTGAAGCAGAGTATGTCCTTGAAATAAAACAGATGCAGGCTTATGTGGAACAGATGAATAAATCCAGAACTGGATTTATGAGACAGAAAGAGGCTTTTAAACAAAATACTATGGAATCAATTGTATTGAATGAGAGTCTGGATAAAATGATTGCTGGATTAGAAATTGAGATCAGCCGTATTGAGAGTAAAATGATGACAATTATAAACTGCCACCACAGCCGGCTTTTCAAACAAATGCAGAGCATACCTGGAATAGGCAGAAAAACCGCTGTTCTATTAATTGTAATCAGCGGAGGATTTACAAAATTTGACAATGCTAGACAGCTGAGCTCTTATATTGGGATAAGTCCGCGCATTTTTGAATCTGGAACAAGTGTAAAAGGAAGATCAAAGATCTGTAAAATGGGTATGAGCAGAATAAGGGCGATGCTATATATCTGTTCATGGTCTGCCAAAAAATGTAATAATGCATGCAGGGAATTGTACGATAGATTAGTCGAAAAAGGGAAAGCTAGAAAAGTTGCTTTAATTGCTGTAGCAAATAAACTGCTCAAACAAGCTTTTGCTTTAGCATCGAAAAATGAATACTATTTACAAAATAATTAAAAATAAATTTGCTTATAAACACAGTTCATTTCGACGAAGGAGAAATCGCACTCGTAACCACAAAGAGTTAAAGTTTAATTTGTCATTTCGAGGAACGAGAAATCTTCGTAAGTAACTCCGCAATAAGAAGTCAATCTTTGTCGAGCTTCTTGCGGAGATTTCTCCTTCGTCGAAATGTCAAACTGTACCCAAACAGACCTTTGCGAACCTTGCGTAAATCTTTGCGCTCTTCGCGGTTAAAAACTTCTAACCGAATTAATTATATCCCTGTTTTATCCCTAATTTTTTCATTTTCGAATACAAAGTTTGTGCGGACATTTGCAAAAGTTCTGCTGCACCGCCTGGCCCTGAAACTTTACCGCTGCAATTTTGCAATGCTGTCAAAATATGTTCTTTTTCCATTTCTTCCATAGTTTTCATTTTACCCGTACTTTCTTGTATCGGACTCGAAACAAACTGTGGTAAATCAAATTTTTCAATTTCATTTGTTTTAGAAAGTAAAACATTTCTTTCTATCAAATGTTCGAGTTCGCGAATATTTCCTGGCCAGTCGTATTGCATTAATTGTTGTAAAGCATTGGTGCTTATACTTGAAACGTTTTTGCGTGAACTTGCGGCATATTTTCTAAGAAAATGGTTGGCAAGCGCTTCAATATCTTCTTTTCGTTCTTTTAATGATGGTAACTCAATCGGGAAAACATTTAATCGATAATACAAATCGAGCCTGAAACGGCCTTCTGCAACTTCTTTTTCCAACGATCTGTTGGTTGCCGCTACAACACGGACATTTATTTTTATGGTTGAATTTCCGCCCAGACGCTGTATTTCTTTTTCTTGTAAAACGCGTAATAATTTTACTTGAGAATCTAAAGGCAATTCACCAATTTCATCCAGAAAAATAGTTCCGTTATGTGCTTGTTCAAATTTTCCAATTCGTAATGAATTTGCTCCCGTAAAAGCACCTTTTTCGTGTCCAAAAAGTTCTGATTCTATTAGTGAATGTGGTAATGCAGCACAATTTACAACCACAATCGGACTTGATTTATGAGCCGAAAGATCATGTATAGCGTGTGCGACTTTTTCTTTTCCCGTACCGCTTTCGCCAAGAATTAAAACAGAAGTTTGAGCCGGCGCTACAATTTTTATTTTCTCAATTGCTTCTTGCAGTAATTGGCTGTTTCCAATAATTCCGTTAATTTCCTGCGTTTTTTCTTTGGTATGAATGTCTGTCTGCGTTCCGTTTTCCTGATTAAATCGGTATTTTGCAATATCCAGCATTACAATAAGATCACGTTCTCTAAACGGTTTTACCATAAAACCATACGGATTTGTTGCCTTTACAGCTTCTAATGTTGACTGATTGGTATTCGCAGAAATGTAGAGAAATGGTAATTGCATTTCGCGAAGTTCCCAAGCGAGTTCAATTCCCGTCATATCGCCTTTCAGTATAATATCCAACAAAACCCAATCGGGTCTTTTTTCTTCTATTAATTTGCGTGCCTGAACTACAGAAGAAGCAATGCCGGTTATTTCGTAACCTGCTTTGAGCAGCATGATTTTTAAATCGTTTGCTACAATAAATTCGTCTTCAACAATTAGAATTTTCTCCTTTATTAACATAAATTATATAGTTTCAGAATTTGGGGCAGTTTCTTCAAATTCTGTTTTTCTAGTAAAGGTAATTTGAATTATCAGTCCGTTGTCATTTTTCATTTCAAAAATTCCATCAATCTGGTCGCTTAATCCCGTAATTAAATTTACACCTAATGATTTTTTTTCGATAAAATTAAAATTTTCAGAAACACCAATTCCGTTATCTGCAATGACTAATTTATACGTGTTTTCGCCAATGCTTTTAAGTTCAATATGAACTTCACCATTTTTGTCAACAGGAAATGCAAATTTTATGGCATTACTAACAGATTCGTTTATTATTAATCCCAGCGGTATAGCTTGTGAGACATCCAGACAGACTTTTTCTATATCAAGAATAAAATGTATCTGGTCATCGATTTCAAAACATTCTTTGATATAATCTATCAATTCATAAATATACCAAGACATGTCTATATTGGTCAGATTATCAGATTGATATAGTTTTTGATGAAGTATTGACATTGCCTGCATTCTGTGCTGGCTGTTTTGTATCGCCAGCAAGGCATCTTCGTTGTCTAAATAAGCGGATTGTGTATTGAGTAAACTAATTACAATTTGGAGATTGTTTTTTACTCTATGATGAATTTCTTTTAAAAGCCATTCTTTTTCAACGAACATTTTTTGGTTCAGTTTATTTTGCTCGTCGATTTCCTGTTTTTTTATTTCCAGTTGTTCGTTGATTTTCTTTTTCAACCAAAAACAATTGTAAAATAATATTATAAAAAGAACTAAAATAACCAGACTTACTATAAAAACATATAGAATTACGGCGTCGTTTCGGGTTTGAATTTTTTGCAGTTTGTGCTCTGCAGTTAGCGAATAACTGATTCTATTTTTATAGGATAAAATAAAAATTGACTTGGTCTGAGCAGTCAAAAAAAGGTTTACTGTTAAAAATAAGAAAGCGGCATATAAATGACGCACATGTTTTTGGACAGAAAAGAAGGCTCTACTATTCATTTTTTTACAATAATCGATTATCAAAATTCTGCAAATTCATGTGCGTTACTATTTAATTGTTTCTATGATACCAGTAACAAATAATCATGGCAGCTCCGGGTAAAATTAAAGTTCCAAGACCAAAAAACTTTCCGGCAACGGCTCCAAGAAAACAGCCAATTAGAAAACCAAAAATGGTAACCAATTGTTTCTTAAAACTTAAAAGCGAATCGGCATCGTTTGTCCCGTTTTTTATTAAGTTTCCTAAATCCAGAGAAGCTTGTGTTACGTTTCCTGTCATCATCGTTGTAGGTCCGTGGGTTTCTTTAGCAAATAATTTTCCGAAAGCATTCTGAAGTCCCATCGCAAAAACGGTTGTCATCGCTACGGTGTACATTGTCCATTCTGAAAATATTTCTAAATAGCCAAAAACATAAGAAGCAATTCCTGACAGCAGCAATATGACGCCTTCCCAAAATAAAATAGTATAGCGGTTTACACTTTTTAAAGCGATTCTGCCGCCAACGATTACCGCTAAGATGAAGATTGGAAAAGTCAATAATTTGATCCAGGCATGCACATCAGAACCTTTAATAATCTGATAAGCAAAGACAATAAAGTTGCCCGTAACGTGCGCCGAAAATATCGAATCGGCTGCCACGAAAGTAACAGTGTCGCAATACCCTGCTATCATTGTGAGAAGCAGGGTTACGTACCAAATATTTTTTTGAATTTCCATAGTATTAATTTAAGTGGGCACGAAGCATCCACGCCATTTTTTCATGAGTTTCTACAAGACCTGTAATAAAATCACTTGTTCCGGCATCTTGTAAATCATTAGCAATAAAATTGATGTTTTCACGCAGATAAATCACGATGCTTTCGTGATCGATAAGCAATTCTTTAATGAAACCGTTAGCATCATTTTTCTCTTTTAACTCTTCTGAAAGATGGGTTAATTCTAAGAAGTCTTTTAGGGTTGCAGGAGTATAATGGCCTAAAGCTCTTACTCTTTCTGCAACGGTATCCATAATTTCGTCAAGTTCTTCATATTGTTTTTCGAAGAAAAGATGTTTGTTGTAAAAATCCGGACCTTCAATATTCCAGTGTGCTCTTCTTGTTTTTGTATAAAGAACAAATTCATCTGCGAGAACTTTAATTAATGCATCAACTGCTTTGTTAATGTTTTCTTGTTTAATTCCGATGTTTGCTTTCATTTTAAATTAGGTTTAATAAATAATAATCAAGTGAATATTTTCCTGCGCCAAGCGCTAGAATTAGTAATAGCGATAAAGTGTACATATAAGGAACGTCGCGTACTTCGAGCGAATCTTTTCTGTGCACTACAAAATAACCAACAGCTGTTACGCCAATTGTCGGTAAAACTGCTAAACGAGTTCCAAGTCCGAGAATAATAAAAAACGGAACTACAGTATCTGAAAAAGCCGCCACCAATCCGTTTAGTTTTTCAGGAAGGTGCAATGGATTTGGAACGTGTTCTTTTTGTCCGTTTTCAACTCTGAATTTTTTCATTCCGTGCACTCTGAAAAGTTCAACAGCCAAAAGAATTCTAAAAACCAGAATTGCAGCATTGTTGAATGAACTTCCTAAATCAGAGTTTAGGATTTGTTTTATAAGGTCTATCATTTTTATAATATTAAAAAGCAAAACAAGAACACCCTAAAGCACCCCAAAATGCATTGTAATTGTTAACTGGAACATTGCTTAATCTTGCAGCGTCGTGATTGTGTAAGTGCACATCGCAGCTGCCGCTGCAGTTGTGTATTTTTGATGTTAAACTTGGTTTTGCATGAGTATGAGCATTTTTCTCAATTGTACTTTGAAAACTGTTTCTTGCTGGATATCCGTTGTATATATTCGTCGGCGACCAATCTGGAAGAATCGGAATATGCGGCGGAGAGAAAGAAGAGAAATCGCCATTTGCATAGACAATTTTTCCGTCTACAATCGTTAAATCAGCTTCGATTTTTTTGATGTCTTCATCGTCAATGCTAAAATAATCACGATCCAGAACCACTAAATCGGCAAACATTCCTTTTTTGATATCTCCTTTTTTAGCTTGTTCTTGAGAAAACCAAGCGCTTCCACGAGTATATAATTCCAAAGCTGTTTCTCTGTTCAATCGGCTTTCATTGTATAATTGTAAACCTCCAACAGTTTTTCCAGCCGTCATCCAATACATAGAAACCCACGGATTGTAACTGCTTACACGTGTAGCATCTGAACCTGCACCAACAGGAACTTCCATTTCAATCATTTTTTTGATTGGCGGTGTGTTTTCTGCTGCTTTTGCGCCGTAACGATCGGTAAAAT
The DNA here is from genome assembly GCF_027111255.2 of Flavobacterium flavigenum. Lineage (NCBI taxonomy): Bacteria > Pseudomonadati > Bacteroidota > Flavobacteriia > Flavobacteriales > Flavobacteriaceae > Flavobacterium > Flavobacterium flavigenum. The sequence goes on from NZ_CP114285.2 coordinate 268,178, forward strand.
ATTCGCCTTGATACGCCATTCTGCTTTGAACGGCGATCCCTCCGCCAAGTGCTTTTACACGTTCGATGTTGCGTTCGTCAATAGTTTCAGCGTGGTCAAAAATCCACGGTAAACCGTTAAACGGGACTTCACGGTTTATCTTTTCGAAGACATTCAAAAATCTGGTAATGCTTTCGTTATAAGTAGCATGAAGCCTAAACGGCCAGCGATTTTCTACCAAAAGACGAACTACTTTTTCTAGTTCTGCTTCCATGTTTTCTGGTAAATCAGGTCTTGGCTGTAAAAAATCTTCAAAATCGGCTGCAGAGAAAACCAACATTTCACCCGCACCGTTATGACGATACATATCATTTCCCTGATATAATTTTACTGTATCAATCCAATCGGAGAAATCTTCAAATTCTTGTTTTGGTTTTTGAGTGAAAAGATTGTACGCAATTCTAACCGTCAATTGTTTCTTTTCATTTAATTCATTTACGACTTTATAATCGTCAGGAAAATTCTGAAAACCGCCGCCGGCATCAATCACACTTGTGATTCCAAAACGGTTGAGTTCTTTCATAAAATGACGTGTCGAATTGATTTGATGTTCATACGAAAGTGTCGGCCCTTTTGCTAAAGTCGAATATAAAATCATCGCGTTTGGTGTTGCAATAATCAATCCTGTTGGCTCTCCATTTGCATCTCTTTCGATATGTCCTCCTGGAGGAGCTGGTGTATTTTTGTTGTAACCAACGGCTTTAAGCGCGGCTCTGTTCATAATTGCTCTATCATACAAATGCAGAATAAAAACAGGCGTTTCTGGAGCAATTGCATTGATTTCTTCTAAAGTAGGCATTCTGCGTTCGGCAAACTGAAACTCTGACCAACCGCCCACAACACGAACCCATTGCGGATTTGGAGTGCGGTCTACTTGTTCTTTCAACATGCGAAGCGCATCAGCAAGAGAAGGAACTCCGTCCCAGCGCAATTCTAAATTATAGTTTAATCCGCCGCGAATTAAGTGAATATGCGAATCGTTGATTCCAGGAACCACTCTTCGGTTTAAAAGATCAATTATTTTGGTTTCTCCTGATGCAAAACTCATGATCTCGCTGTCATTTCCAACGGCAATAAATTTTCCGTCTTTTATGGCTACAGCGGTTACATTTGGCGTTTCGGCATTGAAACTGTGAATTTTTCCGTTGAATAAAATTAAATCTGCTTTCATAATTTCTATTATTTAGAATTTAATTTTGTGATTGCTTCTTTAATTCCTTCGCCTGCAATGGTGTAGAAAGCTGGACCAGCAAGCAGAATAATTTTAGTTAATGGCTTATTGTCGGATAATTTTTTCTCTTTCAAATAATTCTGCGTTCTATAAGCCTCAAAAGAACCTAAAACTACATTTGTCGCAACCAAAGCTGTTGGAGAATCGATTCCAGCATCTTTAATATCGCTTGCAAAAGAAAAGTTGCTGACTCCCAAACGCAAAGCCTCACGTATCGCAACACTTCCTACACTGATCATTAAATCTGGAGTAAATTTATTACGGTCGCCTAAACCAATAAGTAAAAGTTTTTTTGATGCTAAAGTTCCTTTTGGCGGTGTAATCAATAAAGTTTCAAGAGCATGTCCGGTAAATTTGCCGCTTTTTCTTAATTCGGTAATCAGACCTTTAAAAGCGTCGTCAAGATGAACCATTCCGTTAAGGTTGGCAGGAAGGGCAGGAGGATTAAAAATATCCCCTTCTGTATATTCGAAAACGCAGGCAACTTGTAAATCTGCTTCTGCTGCAGATGGTCCTTGAACCAACCCGTTTACAGCAACTCCGTCTACTTTTCCCCAAGTTGTAGTCGATCCGAGTGCAGCGTTTTGTGCAAAAGCAGTATTTGTTAAGCCTGCGAATAGTAGAAAAATTAGAGTCGTTTCTCTAATCGCATATTTTTTTAAAAGAACTAAGTTTTTCATATTTAGAATTTTAGTTGATGTTGTTTTTATTTTAAACATATAATGACGTAGATTTTGACGCTGATGACACGGATTCGCTATCGCGAAAACGCGGATTTACACAGATTCTTTTTTTAGGACTTTATTTAAAAATCCGTTTTTATCAGCGTTTTCGCGATAGCGAATCCGTATCATCCGTGTTCTTTTTAGGATATGTGTTTAAAAGAATTATGTTTTTAAAATTTAAATCCAAGTCGGGCATTCCAGAAAATACCGTCTTTAGAATTTGGAATAATGTCGTTGATAAAAGCGCCTGTTTTAAAATACTGAATCCCGCTTACGACTGATATATATTTGTTGACGCTGTAAGTGAAATTGGCTAAATAAGCCGTTCCGATATAACGTTCGTTTGATTCACTTCCTCGAAGATTCAATGTTCCGCTTGGTCTGTAAACTCCGTCTTGTGTTGAGAATCGCCAGTTAAAAACCACATCGACCTGCATCTTCAGCGTTGGCAGTAAATCCATTGTGGCGTAAGGGTGAATATCGATAAGATTGACTGGCCCAACTTGCGGACTAAAACCAAAATAACCCCCTTTTGGATACAACGGATTAAACGTTTGTAAGTTTGGATTGTCTTTGTCTTTATCTCCAGAAATGTAATCGTTGCGAAGATTTATCGTCGGTTTAAATTTGATATTTTCAAAAGAATAACCCAAATCTGCCGATGCTGTCCAGGCATTTATATCTCCTGAACCAAAACTTCCGAATTGATAAGCAGCTTCAAGATTGTAAATAAAACCGCCGCCGTACTTCCAAAATCTAGTACCAACGGTATGTCGTTTTTCGGGAGCAATTCCTTGTTCAAAAAGCGATTCATTTCTTTTGATTCCGAGATAATACAAATCCAGATTTCCTGCTTTTGGGAAAATGATTTTAGAATAAGTACCCCAAAGATTCAGTTGTTTCGACATTTTATTATCAAAAGCTCCAGTGTAAATCGTATCGGCCATCATGGCAAAACCGTCAATCGAGAATCGGGCAGAGGAGTACATTATTTTTCCTCCTGTAAAATACAATCTTGCATTTGGCCCTTCTCGTACCGAAATTAATCTTCCAGATCCGTAATCGAGTTCTTGTCTTCCGGCGCGGACAATGAGTTTTTTATCTTTTTGCTGCCAAAGTGTGACATCCAAAAACAAATTCTGAACATTCAATTGATCTTCGTCAATACCTCTTGCTCCATTTACTCTGCCGTCTTCTAAGGCACTTCTCAATTGTGCAAACACTCTAAAGTTTTTTCCTAAATGAATATCGGCATGAAGATCGTAGCGCTGTAAAAGGAAATTGTTGTGACCAATATTTAATCTTCCCCAATCTTCATTATTGAAATCAACATATTCATATCGTGCTTCGCCTCCAAAAGACAGGTAAAAGTCTTTTTCCTCGTTTAAAGGAACAAATTTTAATTTCTCGTAAAAGTTTCGGGTAGAATCTTTCAGTGATTCATAATTTTCGTCGTAACGCAAAAGCTTAAAGTTTTGCGCCGATGCGATACTTCCCAAAAAGAGAAAAAGAAAAAGTAACTTGACGTTGTTTGATATGATTTTTGTTGATTTCAAAATAATGAAGCGTAAAAGATTGTTTGTTTTGTTTCAGGTTTCAAGTCTGCTATTGAAATTTGAAATTGATTTAGTGTTTCAACATATTATGAGCATAGTGAATTCCTAATCCGTAAGAACCACCGTGTTTTTTCATTAAATCAGTTACTGGAACATACGTTTCCTGACGTCCCCAATCTCTTTGAAGTTCTAATAAATACTGAATTGAAGTTATTGGGATTGCACCAGCCTGAATCATTCTTTGTACGGCACGTTCGTGTGCTTCAACGCTTACATCTCCACACGCATCTGTAATTACGTAAACTTCATAACCTTCTTCAATTGCCGACAATGCCGGCCCAACAATGCAAACACTTGTCCATAATCCTGCCAGAACTATTTTTTTCTTATTTTTTGCTGTGATTGCTTTATAAGCGTTTTCGTCTTCCCAAGTATTCATTGATGTACGATCAATATATCCTGAAGTTGCAATTGGGAAAAATTCTTCTACTTCTGGGAAAACTGGACCCGAAAAACTTTCTTCGGCAACTGTTGTAACTACAGTTGCTACATTAAAGATTTTTGATGCACCGCCAATAATAGCAACGTTATTTCTTAATTCGCTTAAAGCGATATTGCTTGTAGCAAATGCCATTTGACCTTCAAAGTCAATTAATACTAATGCGTGATTGTCTGGTGATAATAAGTTTACTGATGGTTTCATGTTATTTATTTTTAAAAATTATTAATTAGTTAGACCTGTAAATTGTTAGGCTTTGATGATTTGTATTGATTTGTGAGGAAAAATTGCCTCCTGTTTTAGCGGGAGTTTTTTAATACATAGAAACATAGATCCTTCTTGTTTAAATTGAAAGAAACTAGTTTCTCACACACAGCTATGTGCATTGATGCAATTGAAATGCCTTTTTTCGCAATGAAAAACTATGTTTCTATGTGTTAGGAAAAATTATGTTCAATGTGTAGAAAGTTTTTTGATCATTTCCACCGAAACTGAATCGGCGTAAATGCCGAAAGCACTTGTCAAAACTCCTTTTATATTATAGACGTCAGAGATGATTCCGTACACAATATCTTCGTCGCCTGGATCTGTATCGCCTTCAAAACGGAATATATATTCAATCTTAAATTCATCTGGAGACATAGACTGCGAATTATTGTTGTAACGAATACAGTTTACATCAAGATTAAAATTTTGTGTAAAACCTTGAAGATTGAGCCATTGAAGCGCTTCTGTAACTGTGTCAAAGGAAGGTTGTTGAAATAAACTCATAAGAAGTTTTTTTTTAAACTGCCCGTAAAAGAAATTTTTAACAGGCAGTTTGGTTAATTAAAGTCTGTCAGATTACGCTTTAATAAATTCTAAAATATCTTTATTGATTGTTTCAGCTTCTGTAGTCGGCATGCCGTGAGGAAAACCTGGGTAGGCGATTAATTTTCCATTTTTCAATAATGCTGCTGCTCTTGGAGCCTGACCAAATGGTACAATTTGATCGTCTTCTCCATGAAGAACTAAAACCGGGATATCTAAACTCTGAAGATCTTCTGTAAAATCGGATTCAGAGAAAGCTTTAATTCCGTCATAATGAGCCAAAATAGAACCCATCATTCCCTGACGCCACCAATTGTGTTTGATACCTTCTTGAACAGTTTGTCCTTCGCGGTTCCATCCGTAAAATGGAATAGGAAAATCATAAAAATATTGTGCTCTGTTAGCTGCTGTTCCTTGTCTGATTTCGTCAAAAACAGATAATGGCACACCTTCAGGGTTCGATTCTTTTTGAATCATAACTGGTGTCACAGCGCTGATGATTATCGCTTTTGCAACACGTCCTTTTCCGTATTTTGCTGCGTAACGAATTACTTCACCGCCTCCAGTTGAGTGTCCTACGTGAATAGCATCTTTTAAATCTAACGCTTCAGTCAATGCTGCTACGTCTGCTGCGTAAGTGTCCATGTTATTTCCTTCAGAACTTTGTCCAGAACGTCCGTGTCCGCGGCGATCGTGAGCAATAACTCTGTAACCTTGTTTTAAGAAAAACATCATTTGTGCATCCCAATCATCACCAGATAATGGCCATCCATGGTGGAAAACGATCGGTTGTCCTGTTCCCCAGTCTTTGTAATAAATCTGTGTTCCGTCTTTTACTGTAATTGTGTTCATTTGCTATGGTTTTTAATTATTGATTTAATTTTTAATATATTATTTGTTAATTGTGTGATTCTGTGTTATTGATACTGCAAATCTATTGTGGAGTATAAAGTGAATCTATTAATCTAGATTAAGAAGGTATTTTTTGCTATTAGTTCTTAATCTAGATTAATCTTTCTGGCTTTTGTCCAACGGAATATTTTGATTGTTTTTATTTGAATTATTAGAACAATGCACAAGAATAGCCAAATAACATACCTTTTCTCTGATGTCTTTGTTTATAAGGTGTTTGTAAATTTTGACTGTGTTTTTTTGTTACGATATATCGTAAATTTATTAGTGCAGTAATGAGAATTAAGGAAATTTACAGAGCTAAATATGTAGCAAAAAAAGTCTGATAAGATTTTTTAAACCTTATCAGACTTTTTTAAATGAAAAATTACTTCCTGTTCTTCATAAACTAAAGAGAAAATGCGAAAGTAGTATTAAAAAATCAGCTTTTACTTTTGAGAAATATTGTTTTTTATAAATTGAATTTCAATTACAGCACCATTATCATTAAAAAACGAAACTTCTCCATCAAGCTGTTGCGCCAAACCACTGATTAAATTGATGCCTAAACTCTCAGAAATATCAAAATCTTTAGGGAAACCAATTCCGTTATCTTTGATTTGAAGTTTTACTTTAAAGTTTTCAAGAGACTTCATACTTATTAAAATAGTTCCTTTTTGATTCTCTGGAAATCCATATTTTATGGCATTTGTAATACTTTCATTCAAAATAAGACCAACAGAAACGGCTTGCGCTTCATCTACAAGTAACGGATCAAGATCTACTTCAAAAATGATATTTTGCGTATCAAAAGTATCGCGGAAGTTGTGGAGTAGATCATTAATATAATTTTCCATTTCAATTTCCCGTACAATATCTGTTCGGTACAATTTTTTGTGCAAAAGAGAAATCGCATATAATCTGTGCTGGCTTTTTTGAATGGCGTCAAATGCTTCTTTATTTTTTAAAGTAGACGATTGCGAGTTTAAAAGACTCATCACAATCTGCAGATTATTTTTTACACGATGATGAATCTCCTGCATAAGTGATTCTTTTTCAACAACCAGTTTTTGAAGGGCTTCATTTTTATGATCAATTTCATTTTTCTGATCCATCAAAAGCTCATTATTTTTTTTCTTGGATTGATAACTTATCCAAAATAAAATGATGCTCACCAAAAGAAAAGCAACGACGCAAATACCAAATTTTATGGTGCTTTGTGCTTTAATTGTTTTTTCTTTTTCGGCATTCATATTTGATTTTAACGCAGAAAACTCTTTTTCTTTTTTTTCAAGACCATATAAAATCTGCAATTCTTCAATTTGCTTGTTTTTTTTCTCATTAAAAATAGAATCATTCAAATTCTTATATTTCTGAAAATATTTGATTGCTGTAATGTAATTTCCTTTTGCAGAATCAATTTTAAAAAGATATAAATTGGCTTCCTTTACTTGAGAGAGTTCTACAATTCCGCTGGAAAAATCAAGTGATTTTTGAAAATTCACTTTGGCTTTATCATAGCTTTTATGCTCTTCGTAGAATTTTCCAAATTCAAAATATGCCTTAGATAAATCAATAATATACATAGGAGAATTGCTTTCTTCATATAAGTTTATCATTTCTATAAACTTAGCCTCGGCACGTTTTGTCTGGTTGTTTTTGTTGTAGCAATAGGCCAGCGAACCATATATAATGGCTTTATCTGTATTTTTTTTAGGCGGATATTCTTTTATAATATTTTGTACCTCTTTTAAAGCTTGTTTTGGCTTTTTTGTCTGAATTAATTCTTTACTCAATAAATCAGTAAAAGAATATAAGTTGGTATAATCCATTTCCTCTCTGGATTTAAGAATAGCGATTGCTTTTGTAAGCAATTCGATGCTTAAATCATATTTACTAAGATCTTTGTAGGCAATTGCCAGCTGTTCGTAAAAATCGGGAGCAAAGTCAAAATCCTTTGTTTCTTCCATGTATTTTACACAGGCAAGAGAATAGTAAAGGCTTTTCCCCAAATCGCCTTTCAGTCTATTAACATCTGCTAGTAAATCATAGGTAAAATGCAGTTTTTTATAACCGATTTTTTTGTAAATACCCAAAGCCTGAAAGAGTTCTTTTTCGGCGAAATCCAATCTTCCTTGGTTTAAATGTGCATCTGCTTTGTATTTTATGAGGTATGCATAATCCTCAAATCGGCCTAGATTTTTATAAAGTGCAGCAGCTTTATCAAAACATATTACGGCTTCATCAAAGGAATTGAAATTTCGCGGTGACTGCCAAAATAATCTTTTTCCCTGCTTTGTCCATAAATCGGCTTCTTTTTTATATTGTTTGGTTTTTTGATAAAAAGCCATAACCTTTTGATAAAACTCAAGCGCTTTAGGATAATTATTTTCTTCGAATAAAAGTTCGCCGTAATAGAAAAGACATTTGTGTTTCAGATTCTCATCGTTGATTTTATGGCTAAGAACAAAAGCCTTGTTAAAATTAATACGGGCACTGTCCATATCAATTTTATAGCTATCGGGTTTATATAAAAAAGCTTCCCCATTTTCAAGAAGGTTTTTGATTTTTTGTAAAATTAAAGAATGCTTTTTTTGAGTTGTATCTAAATTAGAAACTACTTGGGGATTTATAGGGTAGGAATACCTGCTAAGTATAAAAAAGAAAGCAAACCACAATTTTGCAATGCAGCATTTAATCATATTATAATATAAAATAACTTTAGAAAATTAATTTAGTTTTCAAATTGTTTTTGAAGAATTTTAGCAACAGCTAATGTACTTCTTTATTACTGCTAATTAAAAAAGGTATTCGTGTAAGATGGTATTAATCTGATTTTTTCAATCCCAGTTTTAAGGAACTTAACTGTAGTTTACAAACATACAAAAAGTAATAATAGCATATTAAATTAAAAATTTCTTATAAAAAATCAAGAAGATCAATTGTTAACTAAGATAAGTGCAATTTGGATATGCAAACAAAAACTGGAGAAAAAGTTAAACTACATTTTTATAATTAGCTTATTTGTTTTTAAATAAGCTTGTTATTTGTGGATAAATTTGTTCGTGTTTCAAAGTTAGTGGTATGAGATTTTGAAACTTCTAACCTTTTGAAATTGAACAAATTTTAGAAATGAATAATTTAAAGTTAGAAGTAATGCTCATCTTTTTTGTTTTAATATTTCCTTAAATGAGTAAAAATCGGATATGGTGATCCATAGTTAGTGATGGTATGAATTTGCAAACCAAATATCAGCAAAGGTTGTAAAGGCAAAAGATTTACTTTTTTCCGAAAAAACACATCAGATGATTACAACGATATTAAAGAGGAATGTAAAAAAAACCGAAAATTTAGAAGAGGAACTATCAGCTTTTATGTCAGAACACAAAAATCTTGACATTAAGAAAAGTCTTGAGGGAGCAATTGTTATGATTCGCAAGCTATCAAGAGTTTATAAAGAGGGTGATATAGAGTTTAAGCGGAAAGTTATAAGTTCGATATACCCTTAAAAATTGGTTTTTGATGAAACACATATCGAACACCGCGAGTTAATGTTATCGAAAGGTATATCTTGTTGCTTAATAAGGTTTTATTTGATAAAAAAAACCGAACAAATAGACTGCACCCAAAAGTTTAGACAAATTTATAATTAATTTTGATAATGATGAGCTCGATATTGTATCGGGCTCATTTTGTTTAAATTTGACTTGATTCTTTCTCTATTGTAATAGATAATATAATTTTCGATATCTTGTTTTAATTGACTTATAGAACTGTACTTTTTAAGGTAAAACAATTCGGATTTTAATATCCCGAAGAAGTTTTCTATAATCGCATTATCCAGACAATTCCCTTTTCTGGACATACTCTGTACGATTCCTTTTTTTTTCAATAAATGCTGGTATTGTTTCATTTGGTATTGCCAGCCTTGATCAGAATGTAAGGTCAAATTAGTATTGTTTGGTATTTTCTTAAATGCTTTTTTTAACATCACGACCACTTGACTAAATACGGGTCGTTCCGCTAGCTCATAACTGATAATTTCTTGGTTGAATAAGTCTATAATAGGCGATAAATATAGTTTTTTTCCTGATACATTAAACTCGGTTATGTCGGTTGCCCATTTTTTATTTGGAGCTTCTGATTTAAAATTGCGTTCCAAAATATTAGGTGCGATTTTGCCCTGTTCCCCTTTATATGATTTATATTTCTTTATTCTAATAATGCTTTTTAGCCCTAATAGCTTCATCAATCTGAAAACTGTTTTATGATTGATAGTTATCCCTTTATTGTTCAATTCGTCGGTAATTCTTCTATAGCCATAACGACCTTTGTGCTTGTGATAAATGGATTTTATAAATTCTTTTATGATTTGATACTTATCCACAGATTTGTTTTGTTTTTCATAGTAGTAAAAACTGCTACGTGCCATATTAGTACGATTCAAAAGTAAATCTAAATCATATAAATGCCTTAATTCCATTATGGCTTGCGCTTTTTGGCTGCTTCTTCGGCTTGAATTAAGGCTTGTAGCTTTTTTAGCAAATCGTTCTCACAGCGCAGGGCTTCAATTTCCAAGAGAAGTTCTTCTTCCCTGGATAATGGCTTGTCTGATTTGCGTTTTTTACGTTTGAAATTGCTCATAGATTTGGGCCTGCCTTTGGGTTTTGGTTGTAATGCTTCAACTCCAAAGTTAGCAAAATCTTTTTGCCATTTTAACAGAATAGCTGCATCGGCAATATTAAACTTCACCGAGGTCTCGCGTAAGGAAAGTGATTCTTTTTTAATGGCTTTTAGAACCTTTAACTTAAAATCAACCGTATAATTATGATTCCTTCTAGGTAATAAGCCGTCTTTGCCGTATGCTTTATAAAAAGCTACCCATTTACGGATATTGGACTCGTCCAAACCCTTCAATCTTGAAACATACACGTTCGAATAATGTTTCTTTAAAACTAATTCTACACATTCTAACTTAAATGCATAATTGAATTTTACTTTTCTGTTCATAAAAAATGCCCCAAATAGTGTCTAACTTTTTGGGGCATGTTCAAAATGAATCAATATCTCATTTGTCCGGTCTTGTAGCCCTGACGGGACAATTCTCGAACCTTTTTGTTGATGATGTGAATAAGTTAAGTTTGGAATGAATTGTATATTTCAATTTTCTTAGTTTATTTTAATGTACTAAAAGACGTATATGTTTTTAGGTCTTGTTTCAGACCCTCCAACACTTTCTATTTCTTTAGTAACTACAGGATATCTGCCATTACCGCCCCCAACTTGAGTATCACCTAGTCTATCTTCAGACTCCTTTGGATTTCCACTAGCAATTGAATCTATCCAGCCGGAATGAGAATGTAACTTTGATAAGTATAACCATTTTGTTGTTTTAAGTTTTCATGCCTGTTTTTTTTTGATTCATTAAAAATTTAATAAAAAAATCATATTGATAAATAGTAAAATTGTATAAGGCCCGTATAGCTTTGCAGTAAACTAAAACTAATGTAGTGAACGTAGAATACAATACTTTTTTAAACAAAAAACCTGTTTTCAATAAAGTTTACGAACAAAACTGGAAAGCTCTGTTTACTTTTGCTTTTAATATTTTGCGTGATAAAGGATCAGCTGAAGATATTATTCAGGAAATATTTATTGATTTTTGGGTACGGATGAATGATACTGAAATTCAAAATTACACTGCATATTTATTTCAGGCAGTTCGAAACCAATGCGCAAAAAGCCTCAGAAATAAGAAACTAACAGCTTTTGAATTACAAGTATTAGAAGAATCTATACAATTGATAGATGAGGAAGAATTTGCTGAATTTCCAAAAGAGCGTTTAGTTGAGCAAGTCAGACAAAAGGCAAATGAAATCTTACCTCCAAAGTGCCTTGATATCTTTAATCTTAGATTTCATGAAAATATGAGTATTAAAGAGATTGCTGAATATAAAAAGATATCTGTAAGCACAGTTGAAAATCAAATTAATAAGGCTTTAAAAATGTTAAAGACAGAAAATAATTACTACATTAAATTATTGGCCATCCTTATTTTTTGTTCTTAACCAGAGTTCTTTTCAAGCTTTTTGTTAAGAATGTTAACAAATTGTAATCCTTTAAAAATTTTATAGGTGCTGCCTGCTTTTCGTGTACTATATAATAAAGACCTTATTAAATAGTCATATGCAAAAACAGTACAAGTATCTTTTTAAAAGATACAGTGAAGACAAATCTTCTGAAAAGGAGAAAAAAATAATAGATACCTATTTTAACAAAATTCAGAATAGCGGTATTACAGAACAGGATATTGATAATGTTTTGGGAGATCGTATTTTGCTTAAAATAGAAGAGCGTTTAGAGAGAAAAAAGAAAACCCATTATTATAAAATTTCGGCATCTGTTGCGGCGGTTATACTTTTAGGAACGGTGCTGTTTACTTTTAATTCTATTTTTAAAACGAATCATTTTATTACTGTTGCTGCCCAATTTGGCGAGCAAAAAAATGTACGATTACCTGATTCCTCCATGGTTTATTTAAATTCAGGAAGCAGTATAGTTTATCCGGAGCACTTTGGAGAAGATTCCAGAGAAATTACTTTAAAAGGAGAAGCTTATTTTGAAGTTGTACACAAAGAAAAACATCCATTTATAATTTCTTCAGCTCATTTAAAAACACAGGTTCTGGGTACTAGATTTATTGTAACCAATTATGAAAAAGGTATTCCTTCAGTAACGGTTGTTTCGGGAAAAGTAAAAGTTACAGATCAGCATTCGTCTAAATCAGAAATTATCACTAAAAATCAGAGAGTGACTTATGATGATGTTTCCGGGGCTTTTATAAGATCCAATAATATAGAATCATCAAATTACCTGGCATGGAAAGAAGGAAGAATCTTTTTTGATCATGCTCAGATAGATCAGGTATTGCTAACACTTCAAAGAAAATACAATATGGTACTGAAACTGGATTCAAAACTTTATCAATGCAATACTATTAGTGGAAATTTCTCAGGCAATGACATTAAAAAAATCTTAAGCAGTATTCGTTTCATTAATGATATGGAATATAGCGCAATTAAAAATGATACCATAAAAATTAAACTAAAACCCTGTAAAAACTAGTGCCTATGCAGAACTGAAAGACTACTCGAAAAAACATAAAAGAAACCCGAATATGGCGGCCACCAATCATCGGGTCACATTAATTGCAAAAAATTAACATAAAACAAATATATTCAAATTATGTATCTTGTAACAAATAAAAAAAATAATAAAAAGAATATACTTTTCTTTTTTTTGGTTACGTTATGGACACAAGTGACATTTGCGTCAGCATTTACCTCGCAAAGCACAGAATCTACTCCAGTATCAGTTTCAAAAAATGTTTATGAACTCAAAGCTTTATTTAAAGCTATTGAAAGTCAAACTGATTTTTCGCTTCTTTATTCTGACGAGGTTGCAAAACTTAAAACTCAAGTTCCTGTTAGTTCAGGAACACAAACAATAGCATCATTACTTAAGGAAGCTGCTGTTAAATTTAACGTTGCTTATCAAATAAATGATGGTTTGATTACTTTTAAAATGAATAATCCTGCTAAAGGTAAAAAGACAGTAAATGTCGCAAAGCAAATAAAAATATCAGGGACAGTTACGGATAATTTAGGTAAACCCATTCCTGGAGCTACAATTCTGATTGAGGGAACATCAGTAGGTGTGCAAACAGATTTAGACGGAAAATACAGTATTGAAGCCGAAGAAGGAGAAATACTTGTTTTTGTTTATATGGGATTTAAGACGGTTAAACAAAAAGTTGAAAAAGAAAGGATAATCAATATTACCCTTGAAGAGGAAGCTGAAGCACTAAACGAGTTAGTAATTACTGCCTTAGGAATTAAACGAGAAGAAAAGGCTCTTGGGTATGCTGTACAAAAAGTCGAGGGCTCTTCAGTTCAAACGGTAAAAGGTGTAGATGTTGCAACGTCATTAACTGGTAAGGTATCAGGTTTACTTGTAAAAAACAGCACTGAATTTGCAGAAGCCCCAACTGTTGAAATTCGAGGCGAAAGTGCCTTATTAGTTATTGATGGAGTACCTTATGGAAACATGACTCTTAGAGATATTCCTGCTGATGATATAGAATCTTTAAGCGTACTTAAAGGAGCAACAGCATCAGCTTTATATGGCTATCGTGGCGCCAGCGGTGCTATTGTTGTAACAACCAAAAAAGGAAGTTCCAAAAAAGGCCTTACCGTATCACTTAACAGCAGTACTATGTTCACAGCGGGTTATTTGGCAATTCCTGAAACTCAAACAACTTTTGGAAGACAGATAGACGCTACTACCAATATGTATAAAGGAACAGGGTCTTGGGGAGTACCAATGGAGGGGCAAGAAGTTGTTCAGTGGGATCCGGTTAGTAAATCCTATAAATCGATGCCTTACTTACCAATAGGAAAGAATAATTTTAAAAACTTTCTGGATCAGGGTTATATTTTAAATAACAACTTAAGTGTAACACAGCAAGGAGAATTAGGTAACCTTAGATCATCTGCAACTTGGGTTAACAATAAAGGGCAATATCCAAATTCTCAATATGATAAATATACTTATACATTAGGTGGAGACATTAGTTTAGATAAATTCAAATTATCATCTTCAATATCGATAAATAAGCAAAGCTCTCCAAATACTGGATTTAATGGTTATAAGGGCTATGATCCTATGTATAATATTCTGGTTTGGTCATCCCCGGATTACGATATACGAAAATATAAAGATTATTGGCTTGTAAAAAATGAGTCGCAAAATAACAGTTATACCGGTACAAATAATAATCCTTATTTTGACAGATTTGAAAGATTACACAGCTTAGACCGTAATGTTTTTAACGGTTTTGTTTCGGCGAGTTATGAAATAGCTCCCTGGCTTAATGCTACTGTCAGAACTGGTTTTGATACATATAATAATAAGCAGACTGTTAGAATTTCAAAAGGATCTCTGGTTGGTGCTGGTGTTTCTACAGTTATTCTTAATGGGACTGAGATTTGGGGAGAATCTTTAAAAGGATCTTATAATGAAGGTTTAGGAAGTGGCTATAGCTCTAATACTGATTTTATCTTAACTGGAAATAAAAAAATTAATGATTTTGATATTGAGGGTCTTTTTGGAGGAACTATTTATTATACACAGGATGAAGGTATTGAGGCCAGAACCCAAGGCGGACTTTCTGTTCCAGGTTTCTATTCTTTAAAAGCTTCTGTTACTAATGCTGTTGTAAACTCTTCTGTTTACAAAAGACAGGTAAATAGTTTTTATGGAAGACTTGCCGGATCATGGAAGGGAATGGCTTTTCTTGAAGGTACTTTACGAAAGGACTGGAGTTCGACACTTCCTGAATCTACACGCTCTTACCTTTATCCATCTGTTTCTGGCAGTTTTTTAGTCTCAGAAGTTTTGCCAAAATTTGATTGGTTATCCTTATGGAAACTTCGAGGCTCCTGGACATCATCTAAAACCCCGGCAGGAGTTTATGATATTAATTCAGTTTACAATATTACAACCAATGCTTGGGGAGGTTTAAACTCCGCTTCTTATCCTGATGTTATACGTGGAAACGAAGTTAGGCCCGAGTCAGCAAGTACTTGGGAAATAGGAACAGCTGCAACTTTGTTCAAAAAACGTTTATCATTTGATTTTACTTATTATTCAAAGAGAATGTACGACTTTTTAACCGCAACAAATGTGAGCAGTGCTTCAGGTTTTAACTCAAATTATATCAATATAGATCAGGAAATTACCCGAAGAGGAGTTGAGCTTACATTGAATTTTACCCCAATAAAAACAGCCGACTGGCAATGGGATGTAATGGCAAACTGGTCTAAATATGCACGTTATTATACTAAGCTGGACAAAGAATTTTCGGCCGACAGGCCCTGGGTAAAAGTTGGAAACAGAGTTGATGCTTTTGTTATAAATGATTTCCAGAAAAATGCAAATGGAGCTATTATTTATGAAAATGGACTACCGGTCTATTCTGCTTATGAATCAGTTTATGGATATGGCGATCCTGATTGGATTTGGGGGCTGACATCTTCACTTCGTTATAAAAATTTCACTTTGAATATTGCTGTAGATGGACGAGTAGGAGGTTTGGCACAAACTACAACCGAAATGTATATGTGGCAGTCTGGAAACCATCCTGACTCTGTAAATGATATTCGTTACAAAGATATTACCACAGGTACGAGCAATTATGTTGGAGATGGGGTAAAAGTAATTTCTGGTACAGTAACTTATAATGCCTACGGCAATATTACGAGTGATACCAGACAATATGCTTCAAATGACGTGCCTGTTACTTACGAGAATTATGTAAAAAGAATTCATAAGGGTACAGCTTGGGGAGGTAATCCATCTCCTGCGGATACCTATAGCACTACTTTTTTGAAATTAAGAGAAGTCTCACTTACTTATAATGTCCCGAAGTCAGTATATAGTTTTATAAAAGCAAAAAATGCTACCATATCAGCAATAGGTCAAAATTTATTCCTTTGGGCAAAAGATTTTAAATATTCTGATCCGGATGGAGGAGTTGATAATTTTAGCGATCCGTCACAACGTTTTGTAGGTTGCAATATTAAACTTGAATTCTAAATTGAAAAGTAACATAATTAAATTATTGATATGAAAAAAATAATCGTTGCAATTACAGGTATGTTAATGTTTTCCAGCTGTAGTAATTTTGATGAAATCAATACCAACCCTAATACGCCTACCCAGGTAAGTGCTTCATTATTAGCTACAAATATAATTCTGAATATTGCTAAATATCAAGGCACTGATTCAAAAGAATATATTTCTGAAAATGCTTTACCAAAATATGTTGGTTATGCAAATGAAGGACAATTGGGAACTCAATACAACTTAATAGCAAATTCAAGTTTTAACAAAATGACCATTTTACCTGATATTGATAAAATGTTACTTGCCGCTCAAGGCAGCCCGGCAGAAAACTCATATAAAGGGATAGGTCATTTTATAAGAGCATATACTTTTTATCTTCTGACCATGAAAATGGGAGATATTCCATATAGTGAAACAAATCTTGGACTGCAAGGAAATTACAAACCAAAATACGATTCTCAAAAAGAAGTTTTTATTGGTATTCTTGGTGAATTAGAACAAGCACGTATTGATTTCTCTGCAGGTGTAGCCTTTGATGGTGATCCAACAATTTTTAAAGGAAATCCCCAAAGATGGAGAAGAGCCTGCAATGCATTTGAACTTAAAGTTCTAATGACTTTGAGTGGAAAAGAAAGCGATGCTGATTTAAAAATTAAAGAGAAATTTGCCAGTATAGTTAATGAAAATATGCTTCTTCAAGATGATTCTGATTATTTTGGTTTAGAATATAATAGCGTAAACCTTCATCCGTTATACAGTACAAACGATATGTTTACCGGTCGAACTATTTTAAGTGATATTATAGTAGACAATCTTAAAAGACTAAATGATAAACGATTGTTTTATTTTGGAGAACCCTCAGCTGATCAAATTGCAAAAGGATTATCTCAAAATAATTTTATGGCTTACGCAGGTGTAAAAACTTCGTTAGATTACGGATTAATGAATGCCAATTATTCAGCGGGTAAATATTCTAAAATAAACCTGAGATACCAAACCAAACAAAATAGTGATCCAAGAAGGCTTCTTACATATGCTGAGCAGGAATTGATTTTGGCTGAAGCAAGAATCAAAGGTTGGATTACTACATCAAGTGCACAGCTTTATTATGAAAACGGAGTTAAAGCTGCCTTAAAAAATGTCATGAGTACAGACCCTTCTTTTGCGCACGGAAATCCTATTGTACAAATTGATATTGATAATTATTTTACCGGTGAAGCAGCATTTGCTGCAGATGTAGATACTCAATTAAAGCAAGTTTGGATGCAGCGCTATTTGCTTAATTTTTTAGTTGATGGAGAAACTTCTTATTTTGAATATAGAAGAAATAAATATCCTGATTTTAATATTGACCCGTCAACTAACTTAAATGTTAATAGTCCTAATAGTATGCCAATGAGGTTTTTGTATCCTTCTTCAGAATTGAATTATAACAGTCAAAACTTAATGGAGGCATTAAACCGTCAATTTGGAGGTTATGATGAAATTAATAAAACAATGTGGCTTTTAGCAAATTAGCAAAAAGATATATTCATTTTTAGTTTAGTTTTTTTTTCACGCTGCTCTTCATAATTAGAGCAGCGTTTTTATTGGTGAATAATAGAAAATAAGAAATCAAATTTATAAGGATTTAAAAATAAAATTATGAGAATAGTGAAACTTTTGATAGTTATTCTTTTGGGAATACAAATGAAGGGACAGCATTTAAAAATAATGAGCTACAACATCCGTGTGGATCATAAAGCTGATGGTGATAATGACTGGAGCCACCGCAACGATTTCTTTACATCACAAATTCAGTTTTATGAACCAGATGTATTTGGAATTCAGGAAGCGGCAACAAATCAGGTAAATGATATTGCAAATAGACTTCCTCAATATAGTTTTGTTGGTATAGGAAGAGAAGGTGTTGGAAAAGGAGAATCCTCTACTATTTTTTATAATAAAAAACGTTTAAAAATGCTATTAAATGACACTTTTTGGCTTTCAGGAACCCCCGGTGAAATTTCTTTGGGTTGGGATGCGGCATATAAAAGAGTCTGCACCTATGCATTGTTTAAAGATGTAAAAACAAAGCAACTTTTCTGGGTTTTCAATACCCATTTAGACCATGTTGGTGAACAAGCAAAAATAAATGGTATAAAACTTATTCTTTCTAAAATTAAAGAAGTGAATAATAAAAATTATCAGGTCATTTTTACTGGAGATTTAAATTCAGAGCCAAACTCAGATGCGATTTTTCTTCTAAAGAAAGAGATGAAAGATACCAGAGCAATTTCAAAAACAAAACCTTTTGGTCCTTCTGGAACTTTTAATGGTTTTAAGCATAATGAACCCGTAACACGATTATTGGATTATATTTTTATATCCAAAGATGCTAGTTTTAAAGTAGAAAAATTTGCCGTTTTAAGTGATTCAAAAGATTTAAGATATCCATCAGATCATTTGCCTGTTTATATAGAATTGAGTTATTAAAAGAATGTGGATATGTTTTTTAAGTTTGACTTAATGGGACTCGAACCATATTTCCTTGAAAACACAGGCTTTTAATTTTTATTAGTAGCGGGAAGCATTCAATTATCTAACCGATTTTATGAAGATTTTTTTATGATTGTGAACTCTCGTGAAAGGTTATTGTGGATCAATTTGGAAAGCTATGCTTTTAAGACATCTGACTGTTTTTCCGTTTTGCATTCCTGGTTTCCATTTTGGCATTAGGTTTATAATTCTCAAAAACTCTTTTCCTGATGATGGGCCAAGATCTCTAAGGATTTTTAAGTCAGTTAAACTTCCATCTTTTTCAATTATAAATGTAGCGTAAATTTTACCAGAAGTTTTTTTATTGATTATTTCTTTGGATGCAACATAATTCTTTTTAAGGAAAGCATTCATTGATTCAGGTCCCCCTGGGTATTCTGGAGCAACTTCCAGACCAGCAGTATTGTAAACTTCGTCTGATCCAGCTTCAATAACAGCTTGTACTGGAAACATACTATTATAATCAGATTTTTTAATCTGATTTTCTGTTATCTTTTCAGAATAATTCTCTTTTAGAACAACTTCTTGTTTTACTAATTCTTTTTTATTAGTATTTTTTAAAATATTACTTTTTGTTGATTTATATAGAAACACGTATTCGAATTCTGAAAATAATTCATTGTTGACATATATTTTTTTTGAAATTAAATTCCCCGACTGATCAAAATCAAAAGCTTCTTGATAAATGATTGGGAATTTGTAATAATTCACTATTCTGGAATTGATAAAGAATTTTAGGTAACTGTTGTCACTAGCTTCCATATTGATTTTCTTAATTTTATCATTCCAGTATTCAAATTGAATGTTTTGGTATGAGCTGTTTTTTTGAACATTCATTGTTTTAAGCTTTCCATTACTTTCATAGGTATAATTTGTGACCATAAATTTTGCAGGTTGCATACCTGTAGTGCCTAAAGAGTCTGTGACAAGTCTATTATTTGAGTCATATATAAATTTTTTTGAATCTATAAGTTTAGATGGAATTGCCTGAGTTCCCATGTACTCTTTAGAAGCAACTAAATTTCTATTCTTGTCGTAACTAAATTCTTTAACAGAGGAATTTCCAACTTTTTTTACTAGAAAATTATTAGCATAAAGATATTTTTCACTTTGTTTGAATGTAGAACCGTTAAGCGTAACTAAAGTTTCCGTTAAACTAGATTTATCGTAAATGAAAGTCTTCTGAGAAAAATCTGTAGTATCTATCTTTCCTTTTAAATCGTTAATTCGTAAATCACGAGTTTTTTCAATTTGTTTGTTTTTATTATAAAAATATACAAGGTATGATGATTTTTTGTTTTCAGTTGTTTGCTGGCTTAAAATATTATTGTCTCTATTGTAAGTCTTTACAGTTATATATGTTGGCTTATTATTTGAATATGCAATGTTTTTTGACTCTTTGCCATTTTCATTATAAAAGTTAATTCTTATTGTGTCTTTAGAAAAATTACTATGCTTGTTTTTTATGATAGTAACCATAGATTCAACGTTTTTATAATCATTTTTATCTTGAAAGTAAAATTCTTTTAATGGATTTGGTTCAATAAGAATGTCTGGATTTTCAGGTGTTGAATCTTGTGAAATAGCAAGTAATGGATTTAAGAATAGAAGGAGTAGTAGTTTTTTCATCGTGAATATTTTATGATGCAATGTAAGTTAATTGTAGTAAAAATAAGTAGAAAAAAAACCCTTTTTATTCCTGTAGATTTATACAAGTTTGTTTTCACGATTGCTATGATATGTAAACAACTATAGCGCAGATTTGTAGTCTGTGCCCGCAAAGAGAATCTGAAAAAGGGTAAAAACAAAAAAGCTCCAGATTTCTCTGAAGCTTTTATCGTTGTAGCCATGCCCGAACAAATGTCGAACTTTTTTGTGGAAGATTTACAGAAACTGAAAGTGTTTTAAATTGTTAACACTATTGCTTAGTAGTTTTTTATGTAGAACATATAGTATTGTCAAGCTAAGTAATAATTCAAATCCAAAAATAAATCTTCAAAACAGCTGTAAATACAACGAGGCTCTTACTGAAGCAGATTGTTCTACGGTTTAGTCTTTTCAGATGGGTTCTAAGTGTCAAGTTTTTCCTTTCTATATGATTTGTACCGAAACGTTTTACCGAATGCATTTTTTCATCAAGCAAATATCGATAATTTTTCAATCTGTCCGTAAATATCTTCTTTGCGTCAGATAATTTTAAAGTATCCAAGACACGGTTAAGTGTTTTATTAGTTCGTTTCCCAACATTAAAACTGACAACTGTTTTAGAATTCTTTTCCAATGCATAAACTAGCCAAATATAATTTTTCTTGTGCCTGATATAAGTGCGCAGTTCATCAACTTCATCGATTTTGCCTTTACTGATAATAGGCTTTGTAATGTTTCTGGCAATTGAGATGATTCTTTTCAATAGTGTAGTGGCTGATATTTTCAATATTCTTGCTGTGCTTCTTATTCCTAAACCTTCTTTTGTGAACAACACAATCTCCTGATTGATATCCCTTTTGTAAGCATTATACCTATAGTGAATTTGTTGTCTTTTTTGACAAAGGCAACATTTATAACGCTGATTGCCGTTAGATTGAAATCCATTTTTTATGCATTTACCATTACAAAAATTACATTTTATTTTCATGACCTAATTTGAAACACTAAGGTAAGGCAAAAGCATTTTAAGGCTTATTAAAAGACAAAAAAAGAAAGAGACAACCAATTGGTCATCTCTTTTTCTATTCAATAATTAAAATTTAATCTTCTTTTTCAGTTAGTTAAGTGGTTGAATTATAAAAATACCTAATATGTAAAACTACCGATTGATAAACAGTTTAATTTACAGCATACTATCAAATACTTTATTTACTAATTTAAACTTTGTTCTCTAAAAGCATTTGGCGAAATTCCTACCTCTTTTTTAAACAAACGTGAAAAATAGGTTGCGTTTTCAAATCCCAGCGAAATCGAAATTTCGGCAATGTTCATTTTGCCTTCCTTCAATAAATTTTTTGCTTCCGAAATTAGATAGAGATGAATCAATTCTAATGCGGTTTTTCCAGTTTCTTGTTTCAATATATCACTCAAATAACGAGACGATATATTTAGTTTTTCTGCCATATAACTCACAGTAGGAAGTCCAAAATCAGTATTCTTATTATCCTCAAAATAGGAGGAAAGTAAATCATTAAACTTTGTAAATGTTACTCCGGTTAATTGTTCTCGATTAATGAACTGTCTTTTGTAAAAGCGTTGCGCATATTTTAACATCGTATCCAATTGTGTCAACATAATATCTTTGCTGTAGGTATCGGTATTGTTGTAATATTCTTTTTCGATGCTGCCTACTAAATTCCAAACAATGACTTCTTCACTTGGGGAAAGATGCAAAGCTTCGTTGACATCATAATCAAAATAACTATAGTTTTGAATCTGTTTGTGAAGTATTGAACCCAACAAAAAATCTTGATGAATGAGGATGACAAATCCATTTTCATCTAACTGAAGATTGGAGAAACTTACTTTTTGCTGTGGTCTCATAAAAGACATAGAACCGCAATTATGATCGTATTTTGTTTTTCCATAACCCACACTTCCCGATTTTAATTTCCAAAATCCGATGATATAAAAATCCGACGTAAAATCAAGCTGTGTACTGCCGTCACACTTACTTGGAACTCCTTGAATAATACTAAACAAAGGATGCTCTGGTGGTTTGGTTCCTAATATATTATGGAAATCACTTATTTTATCAAAATGTATCATACTTAAGATTATAAAAAATTAGCAGAATCTATTTAGTTGGATTCTGCTAATTTAAACATTAATTATTTTCCGTGTGCTGCCACAGAAACTTCCTGCCAATCTTCCCAAGTTTTGATGCGCTCATCGTAAGTATATTTTACCCAAGGATAAACTACTTTACCCAACATTAAACGCAATGGAGGATTTTCAGCATCTACCAAAGTAAGTATTGCATTTGCTGTAGCACTTGGGTTGCCGGTTTCTTGTGCACCTGCTTGCTCGTAAAGTGCTTTTCTAACATCATTATAAGCATCAATAGTTTTACTTTGCGCTAAAGAAGGGCCGCTAAAATCAGTATCAAAACCATTAGGTTCTAAAATAGTGGCTTTGATACCAAAACCAGTAACTTCAGCCGCTAATGATTCTCCAATAGCTTCAACTGCAAATTTAGAAGCGCTATACAATCCCATTGTCGGTAGTGTTACTAATCCCAATGCACTCGAAAGCTGGATGATATGTCCTGATTTTTGCTCACGCATAATTGGTAATACTGCCTGCGTAAGCCAAATCAAACCAAATACATTAGTTTCAAACTGTGCACGAATTTCTTGTTCTTCTAATTCTTCAATAGCACCCATTAGCCCGTAACCCGCATTATTGATTAGCACATCAATTACTCCAAAATGGCTTTTTGCTTTTTCAACAGCATCTACAGCATCTTTTTTATTGGTAACATCTAATTTTAGAACCAATAGATTCTGAGGAAATTCAGTCGCTAATTCCTTTAATGAATATGTATTTCTTACTGCTGCTACAACATTGTGACCACGTTTTAAAAATGCTTCCGTCCAAATTTTTCCTAATCCGCGAGAAGCGCCTGTAATAAAAATTGTTTTTTTCATTGTTATAATTTTATTGTTTTAATATCAAGGCAAATCTCCGTCAATTTTGGAAAGCTGTTATGATACAAAAGTGGGCAATAATGAAACGTTTTAACGATTATTAAACTTCGTTTTGAATACATTTATGATTCACACTCAATTTTGTTGACTGGCTAATTTTTTTTTAATTTTCATCATTATAAAGTCCGGTGTAATTCGTGGCAAGTTCGATATAAACCAATTAGTAAAGCCTACTATTTTTTTTCCTTTTCCATTCAAGAGAAGTTTTATTCCTTGTATTGCAACTACTTTCGGATGAATTGGTTTGTTGGTTTTATAGGCATTTGTAGTCGCCATTTTATTTGTTGTAAAACCGGTGTCTATTGGACCTGGACAAAGTGCGGTTATAACCACACCAGAATCTTCCAGCTCTGCAGCCACTGTTTCTGTAAATGCCAAAACAAATGTTTTTGTTGCCGAGTAAACGGAATAATAAGGAAATGGTAAAAACGAAAGTAAAGAAGCTACATTCATAATTTTTCCTGATTTACGGGCTACCATATCTTTTGCAAATAATTTTGTAAGAACAACTAAACTCGAAATATTTAATTGAATCATTTGGAGTTCTTCCTCTAAAGAGGTTTCTATAAAATTACCATAATTGCCGACTCCAGCATTATTTATCAAAGTTGTTACGGTTAAATTTAGTTTATTTATTTCGTTGTATAATTCTGTAGCTGCTCCTGCAACAGACAAATCTTTTACAATGATTTCAACCAAAACAGCATACTTTTGTATGAGTTCTGCTTGTATTTTTTTTAGTTCATTTTCGTTTCGGGCAACCAAAATAAGGTTGAATTTTTTATTAGCTAATTCAACTGCCATTTCATAACCAATTCCAGATGAAGCTCCAGTAATCAATACATATTCTTTCATTTTTCTCTTTTATTTTAGATTATACTCTCATTATAATTTTTCAATACTTGGCGGAATCAGTTTATACATTACAGGTGTTACAATTCTTGCAAGAATTGTTGAGCTTATCAATCCACCAATCAATACAATTGCTAATGGTGATATTTGAGGATTGGGATTTACCGCCAGCGGAATCAAACCACAGATTGCGGTAACTGATGTTAAAACAACCGGAAGAAAACGGGTTTCACCAGCAATAGCAATAGCTTCATCAATTGACTTTCCTTCTTGTCGCAATTGATTGGTGAAATCGACCAAAAGGAGGGAATTTTTTACTTGAATGCCCGACAATCCAATAAAACCGATAATAGAAACCAACGACATTGGGTTTCCTGATGCTATTAAGAATAATACGCCTCCTAAAACACCTAACGGAATTATGGACATAACGATAATAATTCCTTTAAAGGTTTTGAATTGTAGTAACAAAACGGCTATGAATAAAAACGTACTCAAGATAATTACAGAAAGGAAATTACCGCCCAAGGCATCACCTTCGGATTCTTTTTCTCCGGATAGTTTGTAATAATAGCCTTTTGACATTTCGAGCTTATCCAATTTCGGGATAATATCTACCAGCAGGTCATTGGCTAAATAACCATCTTTTGTCATTGCACTTACTTTTGAAAAGTTTGATTTGTTAAAGTGATTTATTGCCGTTGGAGCTGTTTCAAAAGTGATGGTTGCAATCTGATTTAATGCAATGGGTGTTCCTTGAACATTATTCACATATAAATTTTTCAGAGCATCAAGATTAGAAAACTTATCTCTTGGTAATGTAATGGTTACGTTTCTGGCATCACCACGATCATCAATATAATCACCAACTGTTAAACCAGCAACAGCAAGACGTATTATCTTATCTATATCACTGGTCAATACACCCAATGTTCTTGCTTTTTCTTTATTAATTTTTACTTTAACATCGGTTTTATAAGTGTTCAGTTCATTGTTTATATAAACCGTTCCTTCCTGATTTCGCAAAATGGTTTCTACTTGAGAAGATAGTTTGCGTAAAACTTCCTGGTCTTCGCCAAATAAACGCACTACGATATTGGCTTCCAATGGTGTACCTTGTTCAAAATCTTTTACTTCTACTTTAGCAAAAGGCATCGTTTTAAATTTTTCGCGCAATTCTTGTATAAGAATCGTTTTTTCTGAAGGTTTTGCTTCGTCTTCTAGTTGTACAAAAATTTGAGCAAAAT
Source organism: Flavobacterium flavigenum (assembly GCF_027111255.2). NCBI lineage: Bacteria > Pseudomonadati > Bacteroidota > Flavobacteriia > Flavobacteriales > Flavobacteriaceae > Flavobacterium > Flavobacterium flavigenum. Next base: position 293,949 of record NZ_CP114285.2, read on the forward strand.
CAGATTTTCTATCCTGTGGATGCACATTGTAATAAATCTGCGGATTTCCTTTTCCCACATTTGAAGTGTAATACACAATTTCTTTGTGGTTTTTCAATTCTTTTTCCACGATTTTTGTCACCCTGTCACTTTCTGAAATATTAGCTTGCAGTGGCATTTTTATATTGATAAGAAACATTGGTTTTTCCGAAGTTGGAAATAGTTTAAATCCAGCAACTGAAAACAAACCGAAAGCCAAACCACTTAACAATAAAGAAATGCCTATGGTAACTTTAGGATACTTTAATGCTTTTGGCATTATGTTTTTATAAGAATTCGTAAGGAACTTTTGCAAATATTGAAGAAATATATTTCCGCCTTCGTGTTCGTGTGTTTTAAGGAATCGACTTCCTAAAAATGGTACCAATGTCAATGCTACAATCATAGAAGCCAATACGCTTGTGATAACCGCCATAGGTAAGCTGCGGATAAATTCTCCTGCCATATCCGGAAGAAAAGCCAGTGGTATGAAGGCAATCACCAAAGTAGCGGTAGTGCCTACAACAGCAACACCTATTTGTCTTGTACCTTTTAAAACGGCATCCATTTTAGAATGTCCTTCACGGAGCCAGCGTTCGATATTTTCTACAACAACGATACTATCATCAACTAATAACCCTAAAGCAACGACCAACCCAACAATACTCAATTGGTTTAAAGAATACCCTAAAGCATTCATTGCAATTAATCCTAAAGCCAATGATAAAGGGATAGAAATCATAACTATACCAGATGCTCTTAATCCTAATGGAACTAATGTAATGACAACCAAAAGAATCGCCAATCCAAAATCAAAACCTAAATGTCCCAAACGTTTTGCTACCATATCAGCTTGGTCAAAGTTTTTAACCAATTTGATATTTGGAGGCAAATCTTTAGAGAATGCCTCCACTATTGGTAAATATTCTTTTTGAACATCGCTAATGTTTACGTTGTCTTTCATTCCGGCAGTAACCAAAACGCATCGGTGTCCGTTAATTCTTGTAATATGATAGGGCACTTCCGATTTGTAGCTTACATCAGCTACATCTTTCATATAGATGATTTTTCCATTAGCATTGTAAATAACTGTATTGGCTACATCATCAGCATTTTTGAATTTACCGCTTGTTTTTACGTTGAATACTTTGGTATCCATATCAATGCTTCCGCCAGGAATATCAGCAGCTTCACTTTGTAAACTTCCCATTACTACATTTAATGGAATTCTTAATTGTGCCAATTTCTCCAAATTCAAATCTACCCGGATTTCCTGTTCTGGAATTCCGCTGTATTTTACCTCTTTAAGATTGGTTATTTTTTCAATTTTTTTCTTTAGTTTATCCGCTTCATCGCGTAATTTTTTGTCAGACGCATTTTCGGAAACCAATGCCACCTGAAGAATTTTTACATCCGAAGACGAAATTTTCTCCGTTTTAATCTGATAAATATCTTTTGGTAATTCACTGTTTTTAAGCGCATTCATCTCAGTAGAGATTTCCTGATATTTATTATCAACATCTACTCCGTATTTGAATTTTACTTGAAAAGCGGCTACACCATCTTCTACGGTTGTTAGTATTTTTTCGATATTTTCCAATCCGTAAATCTTGTTTTCGATAGGTTTTACGACTTGTTCTTCCATATCTTTCGGACTAGTACCTGGATAAATAACCGTAATCAAATATTGAGGTGGGTGAGTGGAAGGGTCTTCAGCTCTTGGCATCGTGAATAAGGTTAGCACACCAACCACAGCGACTAGCAGTGCTAGAATCAGTGTAAACTGATAATTCTTAACGGAAAAGTTTGTGATTTTCATACGATTCTTTATTTAATGATTTTTATCGTTGATTGTTCGTTGAGATAAGCACTGTTGGATATAACAATTTGATCCGTTTTTTGAAGACCATCTTTGATAAATACTTTCTTGTTTTCAAATTTGGCAATTGTAATAGGCTGGCGTTTTACTTTGTTGTTCTCAACGATAAATACAAATGCCTTATCTCCATCGGCTTCAATAAGTGAGCTATACGGAATGATGATAAAGTCTTCTGTTCTCTCTGCTTTAATTGCTGCTTTTCCAAACATTCCTACAGCCGGCTTGCTATTTTTCATATTTAGTTTTAATTCCACCTGAAAAGAACCCAATGCTGCATCCGCAGCTTGTGATTTTCTAAAAACAGAAGCCTCAAAGTGTTCATTTGGATAACCATCGAGAGTGACAGTCGCTTTCTGACCTATTTTTACAGCTGCCCATTCTTGGTCTGTCAAACCAATTTTAAGCAGGTAATTATTGTTTTGAGTGGTTTCATTTATCGCCAAAATGGGAGAACCTGGACCAACTACTTCACCTTCATTAGCTATTTTTGCTGTCACAAAACCATCGGCAGCAGCATAAATTTTTGCATAACGAGCATTAAAAGCAACGGCCTCTTTTTGTTTTCTGGCAATATCCAAACCCGTTTTGGTATTTTGAAGATGCTCTAAAGTATATACGCTGTCTTTGAAAAGATTTACAGCACGAGTATAATCACGCTCGTATTTCTTAACATTCAAATCCGATTGATTCAAACCCGAACTGATTTCGGTTTGATCTAAAGTTGCCAAAAGTTGTCCTTTTTTGAAAAACTGACCTTCTTCTACATAAATTTGACTTACCACACCACCAATTTTAAAACCATAATTAGCTTGGTTTTCTGTGGTTACTAAACCCGATGCGTTGATGTTACTTGCAAGTGCCAAGGATTGAACTGTGGCTGTTTTTATCGAAATAATATCGGCGTTTTCAAAGGCTTTCTGTTCTTTTGACTCTTCTTTACAAGCATAAAAAAGAGGAAGTGCGAATAGGATAATTATTAATTTATTACTCATAAATTTAAAAATGTTTTTTTGGTATTCGTGACCCGAGCCTGAAAGGCGAACTGACGTAGTTATTGGTGATTTCATTGTTTTAATTTTTAATTGTTAAAAGTAAAAGTGGCATTGGCTCTTTCTAATTCGGCGAAAGCTATCCAGGAATTATAAAGGGCAATATTGGTATTGAGCTGGGCATTTACCCATTGGTTTTGTGCATCCAGAAGCTCAATGTAAATAGCTTGTCCTTCTTTATACAATTTGGTTATATCGTCATTGTATTTTTTGGCTGATTGCTTTTGATTTTTGTTGGCATTGAATTGTTCTAAAGCTGATGTCAAATTATTCTGTGAAACCTGAAACTGAAGTAGTAATTGCTGTTTTACGTTATCAATTTGAGAACTGATTTTTTTATCATCTTCTTGAACTTGTTTGAGTTTGAATTCGTTTTTATTTCCCGAAAAAATATTTATCTCTAAACTCACACCTGCAAAATAATAACGAGAGTCTTTGTTTACGTCAAAATCGAAATCTTGAAATCCAACATCGGCAAAACCGCCTACTTTTGGAAACCAATAGGATTCTGTGAGCTTCCCAACGGTCTTATTTAATTCTTTTACCTGCGTTAATTTTAGTAATTCTTCTCTGTTTTGAGTGTTTTCTGAAATAGCTTCCATTGGCAAAGCTTCGTTTTTATCTACTTCAATTGGAGCATCTAGTTTTTCATTGAGTAAAAAATTAAAATACGATTGTGCATTTTTACTAACTTGTTTTGCTGTTTCTAAGTTGGCTTGAATGCGAATCACTTCATTATCGCTTCGCAAAACGGCGGTGCGGTTTATTTTATCGTTTCGGAATAAAGCTTGATTTACTCTTTGATTTTCGGTTACCAATGCCAAAGTTTCCTGATAAATTTTAATTCCTTCAACCGATTGGAGGTATTTGTAGTAGGCTATTTTTATCTCCTTAACTAATTCCCTTTGATAGATTTCCATCTCTATTTTTTGCAAAGACATCTGCTGACTTTTAATTCTCTTATTATAGATTATTTCAAAATTCAGCAAGGGCATTGTGGTATGAATTTTGGCATCATAGAAATTGTCTGGATTAATTAAAACGGACTGATTTTCTAAAGTTGGAAAAGCATTGGAATTGGTTATTTGATTCAAAGTATTATAAACCGGATTCAACATATCTCCAATCGGAATATCAATTGTTCGTCCTCCATCAGCTATCGTATAAGTTCCATTTAAGGAAACGGTCGGGTAGAACATAGATTTAGCTTCTTTTAAAGCATACATACTTTTGTTAATATCGAAGTTGTGCTGTTTTATTACTTCGTTGTTTTTTAGTCCAGCTTCAATGTAGCCGTCCAGCTTAGTCTGTGAATATCCTTGACATCCCAGTACCATTGTTGTTAGAATTAGGGCTTTTTTTATCATATTACATTGTTTTTAAATTGAACATTGTTCATTTTTTTGAACAAAAAATTTTATAGTTTTTCTATTATTTTTAAATACTCATTATAACCATCAAGCAAGATGGTATCTGGGTTTGTGAACTTAACACCTGTGATTCTCTGCCGAATTTGGAGACAGCACATACCGTGAACCAAACTCCAAACCATAAACGAAAGCGGTTCTATTTTATGCCCAATAAAATGCCCTTTATAAATGCATTCTTCAATGGTTTTTTTAACACGTCCAAAAGTTGCCGCACCTTCATCCCAATCATCATTTTTAGTACTTTCCAAAAACTCCATTGGTGCTTTCAAGTTAAACATCAAATCATACATTTCAGAATTTTCCAAAGCAAATTTTATATAAACAAGTCCCATTTTTCGGAGTCGTTCCATTGGATCTTCTATATTGAATAATTCCTCAAAATAGCCACCCAATTCCTGAAATCCTATGGAGTGTAGGTCGTGTAAAATGGCATTTTTATCTTTAAAATATACATAGACAGTTCCTACACTATAATCAATTTCATCTGCAATATTTCTAATAGTAGTTTGCTCAATACCTTTTTCAATAAAAAGTCTTTTTGCTCCTTTTAAAATTAATGCTTTTAATGCTTCTTTTTCCCGTGCTTTTCTATCTCCTATACTCATACTCTAAAATTATTTGACAAATGTATGTTATATTTTTTGAACAACGTTCATTTTTTTAAATATTTTACTTTTTTTCTAATGTAAATGAATTTGTAATATTTAAATTAATGAATTTACCCTTCAAAATCTTCATATCATCACTCATTTTTCTATCTAAAACTTTGGCATAATGTTGTGTAGTTCTCAAATTTTTATGTCCTAACATTTTACTCACACTTTCAATAGGAACCCCATTTGTAAGGATAGGATAGGTAGTAGTTTATCTTCATTATTATTTTGTGGATGATCGGAATATTTATCAATAATAATTTGTGTAACTGGAAGTATTGGAATATTGGAAGCTGATTCGGTTTTTTGTCTGTGGGTGAATATCCATTTCTCGCCGTCAATCCCGCAGCTTATATGAGACTTTGTTAAGTTTTTGACATCTATGTAAGCCAAACAAAAAGGAAGATGTCACGAACTAATGAAAGTCTCTTTGTCTTGAAATCTTTCTCGATAATATTTTGAATTTCTTTTTCAGATAAATAAACTCTCTTAACTTCTTTAACTTTCGATTTATAGTTTACAAATGGATTTTTATCCAGTCAGTCATTGGCCAAGCAAAGCTTCATAATTTCACTAAAGTTCTTGATATACTTAACTGCGGTGTTATTGGCACAGTTCCGAACGCTTCTTAACCAAAATTCATATTCAGTTATAAAAGCGCGATCTATTTTGTTTATCTCGATATCGGAAACTTTGTATTTCCATTGCAAGAATTCTATTGTATGACTCAACGATGTTTTATAAAGTTCTAATGTTCCTGGTGCATATTCTTTACCAACCAATTCTTTTATTTTGTTGTTGTGGTATTGGAATATTGAGATTAGCATTCTGGAGCGTTCATCTGATTTATAGTAATTTATTTTTTAGTGTTTCAGATGTTACTGGAATACTTTTGTGATTTAATTCCAATTGTGCATCAATAATTTGTGTTCTTGTAATATCAAGATGACTATTTATTAAACTTGCTTCAGCTGATCTTCCTTTCATTCTGCCTGTTTCTTTACACCATTTGGAGATTTCAACAAATCTGTTTGAACTTAACTCAATTCGTTTACCATTAATAGGAATTCGTGCGTAGATAGGAACTAAACTGCTTGCGCTGGCTTTTGCACTCTTTGCGTGAAAGAGTATTAATAGTTTTGTTTTCATCGTGGTAACCTTTTAATGATTAATAAATTTAATTCTAAAAAGACTACTTCACAAGATGTTCATTTATTAAACCTGTTGTTGAACTGGTTCGCAACCCTTGTAAATGTTAGCTCGAGATAAAAATCGGTTACCCTAAATGATACGGTTTCAAGGTAACCGAATTTATCCCTTTCGGTATACTCATGAATGAATAATTTGACTGATGCTAAAAAGAAAAAACCCTATAAATCATAAGATTTAAAGGGTTTTAGTTCAATTTGTATTTGTACTAGCGCAGAAAATTGATATCATTTTATTTTTAGTTTTGCCACAAAATGTACTCTGATATTTTTTAATTTATTTAATGTAAAAGATACAGCCTTAATTTTTTGTAGAAAAAAGGTTTTCATTCTACCAGATTTTAACCTTAATTAAAAAATTGTTCTCTATATTCGGTAGGTGTTAAACCAACTTCTTTTTTAAAAAGCCTTGAAAAATAGGGTGGATTTTCAAAACCTAATTGATAAGCAGTTTCTGCTACGGTTTTATCGGTATTCATTAAAATATTCTTGGCTTCGATAACCAATGCGATATGAATATGTTCCAGTGCTGTTTTGCCTGTTTCTTGTTTTAATAAATCACTTAAATATTTTGGTGACAGGGATAACTTTCCAGCCATATATTTTACAGATGGCAGGCCTTTTCTTTGAAGATCTCCATCTTCAAAATATTGTTTCAGTATGTCAGTAAATTTAGTGATTATGGTACCTGATAAAGAAGATCTATTTAAGAATTGTCGCTTATAAAAACGCTGGGCGTATTTTAGAATAGAATCTATATGGGTAAGTATTATATCTTTACTGTACTCATCCTGATTATTGTAATATTCCAGCTTTATCTTGTTGAATAACTCCCATATAATGTGTTCTTCTTTTGGAGAGAGGTGTAAAGCTTCGTTTACCTCGTAATCAAAATATCCATATTTATTTATTTCTGAATGAAGGTTATGATTCACTAAAAAATCTTCGTGGATATATAATAGAAATCCTTTTTCACTTGTTTCCACATTATTCATTAATATTTTCTGATGCGGTTTTAAAAAAGCTAAGGATCCATTTTCGTGGTCGTATTTTGTTTTACCGTATTGAAATATCCCTGATTTTAATTTTGTTAAGGCAATTGTATAAAATGCCATAGTAAATTCCCTCTCGATGAAAGTACATTTTTCTGACTCCTCAAAAGTTAGGATGCCCATCAGTGGATTTTCAGGCGGTGGAAATCCGTTTAATTTATAAAGCTCATTTATCGTTTTGTAATGTTTCATAAGCGCTGTTCTTACTTAATATTATAATCTTTTTTAAAACAACTAAAAGTTTTCAGCCTTCATTACATTATACTTTTGTAACAATT